>JBOHTX010000203.1:0-4020 GCA_050733855.1 Vulcanimicrobiaceae bacterium | reverse complement strand
AGATCGACCTGCGCAGTGGCGATGTCCGCTGGTCGACCGAGCTGTACCGGATCGCCGGCGTCGATCAGGCCAGCGGCGAGCCGCGCCCACTGTGGGAATTCGGCCGCAAGGACGAGTTCGCCGGCGCCGTCGAGGTGCTCGTGCAGGCTCGCATCGACGGGCGGGCGTACTCGCTCGAACACCGCATCGAGACGATCGACGGCGACGAGCGCATCTTGGTCGAGCGGGGGCGTTATCTGTTCGAGCCGGGCGCGAGCGAACCGCACCGGCTGATCGGCGCCGTGGTCGATATCAGCGAGCAGCGCAGCGCCGAAGAACGCTTGCGTTACCTCGCGCAACACGACGAGCTGACCGGACTGCCGAACCGGGCGCTGCTCGCCGATTCCCTGCGGGCCGCACTGGTTCGGCGGGTGCCGGAGCGCTGGGTGGCGGTCGTTGCGATCGACCTCGATCGCTTCACCGCGATCAACGACGGGCACACGCATGCGCTCGGCGACCGAGTCTTACGTGAGACGGCGGAGCGGCTGCGGCGCGCACTCGACCGGCACGGCACGCTGGCGAGACCGGCGGCCGACGAGTTCGTCGCGATCGTCGAAGACATCGCCTCCGAAGCGGACGCGCGCGCCGCGGCCGAGCGTCTCCGCACGGCGGTCGGCGAACCGCACGCGCTCGAGGGTCTCGAGATCGTCGTCACGGCCAGCCTCGGCATCGCGCTCGCTCCCCGCGACGGCGCGGCCCCGGCCGAACTGTTCGGCGCGGCCGATGCGGCGATGCACGCCGTGAAGGCGCTGGGCGGCGACGGCATCGCCGTCTTCTCGGGCGATCTGCGGGCTCGCCGGCGCGGTTCGCACGTGCGCGAACGCGCGCTGCGCGATGCGCTCGAACACGGCGCGCTCGAGGTCGCCTATCAGCCGATCGTCGCGGCGCGCAGCGGCCGCATCAGCGGCTTCGAAGCGCTCGTTCGCTGGGAAGACGAGGGCCGCGCGATCGAACCGAACGAATTCGTGGCGCTCGCCGAAAGCACGGGCCTGATCGGCCGGCTCGGGAGCTTCGTGCTCGAGGGCGTCGTGCAGCGGCTGGCGCAGCTTGCGGCGCGTGGGCGCGACGAACTGTCGATCGCCGTCAACATCTCGGCGCACCAATTGCAGACGCGCAATTTCGTCGCGGAGCTTGGCGCGCTGCTTGCGCAGCATGCGATCGAGCCGGCTCGCCTGCACATCGAGATCACCGAGAGCGCGTATATCACGGGCGAAGCGGGCGTCCACAACGTGCGCGCGCTCGCCGATCTCGGGGTCGCGATCTCGATCGACGATTTCGGAACCGGCTACTCGTCGCTCGGCTATCTCAAGCTACTGCCGGTCGACGCGCTGAAGATCGATCGCTCGTTCATCACCGAGATCCTCGAGGATCCCGCGGATCGCGCGATCGTCGGCGCGATCGTCGCGGTGGCGCGGCATCTGGGGCTCGCGGTGATCGCCGAGGGCGTCGAAAGCGCCGCGCAAGCGCGCTACTTGCAGCGTGCCGGCTGCACCCACTTGCAAGGCTACCACTTCGCGCGGCCGCTCGTCGGCCACGAGTTCGAGGTCCTGGTCGCATCCGATTTCGTGCTGCCGGGGTCGCAGGCCGTGTGAATGCGATCCGGATCGCGGCGACCGGAGGACCCGAGGTTCTCCAATTGCGCGATCTCCCGATCCCCGAACCCAAGGCCGGCGAGGTGCTCGTGCGCATCGAGGCCGCCGGCGTCAACTTCATCGACGTCTACGAACGGACCGGACTCTACCCGCCGGCTCGGCTGCCGTTCGTGCCCGGTCGCGAAGGTGCCGGCCTCGTCGAACGCGTCGGCGAGGGCGTCACGGATTTTACGGCCGGCGCCCGGGTCGCGTTTGCGATGGTCGAAGGCGCCTACGCCGAGTTCGCGAGCATTCCGGCGGCGCGCCTCGTTCCCGTCCCGCCCGGCGTCACGCTGACCGATGCGGCTGCGCTGATGCTGCAAGGGATGACGGCGCACTATCTTTCGCACGATACCTTTGCGCTCGCCGCGGGGATGACCGCGCTCGTGCACGCGGGCGCCGGCGGCGTCGGCTCGTTGCTCACGCAATTTGCGAAAGCAAAGGGCGCGACCGTGATCGCGACCGTCGGTTCCGACGAGAAAGCCGAGCGTTCGCGGCGCGCCGGGGCCGATCACGTGATCGTCTACACGCGCGAGGATTTCGGCGAACGCACGCGCGCACTCTGCGGCGGCGCGAAGGTCGACGTCGTCTACGATTCGGTCGGCGCGAGCACGTGGCAACGCAGCCTCGAGGTGCTGCGGCCGCGCGGTTACTTCGTGCTCTTCGGCGCCTCGAGCGGCCCCGTGCCGCCGTTCGATCTGCAGATTCTCAACGCCAAGGGCTCGCTGTTCGCGACCCGCCCGTCGCTCGGGCACTACGTCCTGACGCGCGCCGAGCTGCTCGCGCGCGCTCAGGCCGTCTTCGCAGCCCGCGCCGACGGCACGCTGGCGCTGCTCCCGGTCCGGACCTACCCGCTCGCGGACGCCGCGCATGCCCACCAGGATCTCGAAGCCCGCCGCACGGTCGGAAAGCTGCTGCTGCTGCCCGGAGGCTCGCCCGCCGATCAAATATGACGAGTTTAGGCCATTATGTCGGAAACTCGTCATATCTCCCTAAATCCGGTATACTTTCCCGATGGACCCGCTGCGCAACCCGTACGGACCCGGCGCCGGCACGCCCCCTCCCGAACTGAGCGGGCGAGGCCGGATACTCGAGGACGTCGCGCTCGCACTTGCGCGAAAGCGGGCCGGACGGCCGCACAAGAGCGTCATTCTGGTCGGCCTCCGCGGCGTCGGCAAGACGGTCCTCCTCAATCGAATCGACGAAACGGCGAAGGCCCTGGACTATCGGACCGCCATGATCGAAGTGGGCGAGGACAAGCCTTTGCCTGCGATCCTGGTTCCGACGCTGCGTACGATCCTCTACGACCTGGATCGCATGGAGGGCCTCAGCGAGGCCGTGAAGCGCAGTCTCCGCGTGTTGCGAAGCTTCGTCGGGAGCGTATCGCTCTCGCTCGGAGGATTCGACGTCGGGCTCGGCATCGATCCGGAGCCGGGCACGGCCGATAGCGGCGATCTAGATACGGACCTCTCGCAACTGTTCGTTTCGCTCGGAGAGGCGGCCGTGGCGCGCAAAACGTCGATCGCCTTGATCCTCGACGAGATTCAATATCTCAAGGAGGAGGAATTTGCGGCGCTGATCGTGGCCATTCACCGCGTCACGCAATTGAGTTTGCCGATCATTTTGGTCGCTGCCGGGCTGCCCTCCGTTCGCGGACAGGCCGGCCGCGCGAAATCTTATGCGGAGCGGCTCTTCAGCTACCCGATCATCGGGCCGCTCGCGTTCGCTGACGCTCGTTCCGCAATCGAGACTCCCGCGGAGCGGGAACACGCTTCGTTTTCCGAGGACGCGCTCGAGGCGATTTACCGGCACACTCGCGGTTATCCCTATTTTCTTCAGGAGTGGGCGTACCAATCGTGGAACGCGGCCGCCCGTTCACCCGTGACGGCCGACGACGTCGCGTTCGCAACCCGCGCAACGATCGAGCATTTAGACGAGAGCTTTTTTCGCGTCCGTTTCGACCGCTTGACGAATGCGGAGAAACGGTATCTTCGCGCGATGGCCGAGCTCGGGGCGGGACCGTATCGTTCGAGCGACGTTGCGGCGGCCTACGGGGCGAAGGCCACGAGCGTCGGCCCCATTCGTGCAACGCTCATCGCGAAGGGGATGATCTACAGCCCCGCTCACGGCGACGCTGCGTTCACCGTGCCGCTTTTCGACGAATTCATGCGCCGCGAGATGCCGGCATAGCCGCCGTAGGCTTTGACATCGAACGTATGTTCGATTATCATAATCTCCCATGCGCTCGCCGCCGTCCGAGGGGGAGGTCCGTCGTGCGTCGCTCGCGGCGCTCCGGGAGCGGCTGCTCCGCGAGCCGGGTCTCGGCGGGGGAGCACTCGCGAGCGAGGAG
>JBOHTX010000202.1:0-4039 GCA_050733855.1 Vulcanimicrobiaceae bacterium | reverse complement strand
GCAGGAGCTGCGCGAGGAACGCTTTGGTCGTGGTCTTGCCGACGCTCCCGGTGATCGCGACGAAGCGCGCCGGCGAAGCGTCGCGCGCGAGCCGCGCGCAGGCGAGCAACGCGGCGGTCGTATCGGTGACCACGAGCGCACCGACGCCGCTCGGAACGACCGCCGCATCGGCCACGATCAGACCGCCGGCACCGCGCGCGAGCGCTTCGCGAACGAAGGCATGGCCGTCGAAGCGCTCGCCGCGCAGCGCCAGAAAGACCTGGCCGGGCGCGAGCGTGCGGCTATCGGTCACAAGTTCGAAGTCGAGCGGGAACGCATCGGGCGCGAGCGTGCGTGCATCGGATGCCGCAAGCGCGGCGGCGGTTGCGAGCCTCATCGGCCGCTCGGAACCTCGGCCGCGCGTCGCGCCAGCGCGGCCCGCACTTCCTCGCGGTCGTCGAAACGCTCGGCGCGCTGCCCGATCAGTTGATACGCCTCGTGTCCTTTGCCGGCGACCAGCACCACATCGCCGGGCTGCGCGGCGGCGACCGCGGCGCCGATCGCGGCTCTTCGGTCGAGTTCGAGGCGGTGCGGATGCCGCGGCGGGATGCCGGCCAGGATATCGCGGGCGATCGCCTCGGGTTGCTCGCTGCGCGGATTATCGCTCGTCACGATCACCAGATCGGCAAGCTCGCAAGCGATCCGGCCCATCTGGGCGCGCTTGCCGCGATCGCGATCGCCACCGCAGCCGAAGACCACGATCAAGCGCCCGCGCGTCGCCTCGCGCGCGGCGCCGAGCGCGACCGCCAGTGCATCGGGCGTGTGCGCGTAATCGACCACGCAATCGATCCCGTTCCCGCCGACGTGTTCCATCCGTCCCGGCACGCCTTCCGTCTGTGCCAACGTCTGCGCGGAACGGCGATCGTCGATCCCGAGCGCGCGCGCGACCGCGATCGCCGCCAGCGCATTGTGCACGTTGAAACGCCCGGGGAGCGGCAGGGAATACGCTTGTCCGCCGACCGCGAAGCGGCTGCCCGCGCCGTGCAGTTCGAGCGCTTCCGCACGGACCGCGGCGCCCTCGGCGAAGCCGTACCCGACGACCTCGCGGCCGCGCGCCGCGAGTGCGGCCGCCCAGCGCCGGCCGAGCGGGTCGTCGACGTTCAGGATCGCGTCGCTCGTACGCTCGAAGAGCGTGCGCTTGGCCGCTGCGTACGCTTCGAAGCTGCCATGGAAATCGAGGTGATCGCGGGTGACGTTGGTCAGCACCCCGAGCGCGAACTGCACGTCGTCGACCCGCCCGAGCGCGAGCGCGTGCGAGCTGACCTCGAGCGCGGCCGCTTCCGCGCCGCGGTCGCGCATCTCGGCGAGCAGGCCGTGCAGCTGTGGCGGGAACGGCGTCGTGAAATCGAGCCCCCACATCGCGCCGCCCAGGTGCGCGCCGAGCGTCCCGATCCGTCCGGTCGGGATCCCGGCGGCGTTCGCGATCGCGGCGATCAAGCTGGTCGTGGTGGTCTTGCCGTTGGTGCCGGTAACGCCGACGACGATCAGCGCCGAAGACGGCCGGCCGTAGAAGGCGGCGGCCAGCCGCGAAAGCGCGGCCGGGCTCTGCGGCACCACGATGACGGTCGCTCCGGCCGGCAAGGGATGCGCGCGCGCAAAAGCGGCATCGACCACGACCGCGCGCGCGCCGGCGGCGATCGCCTGCTCGAGCCACGCATGACCGTCGTGCCGCTCGCCGCGCAGCGCCACGAAGAGGCTGCCGACGTGCACCGCGCGCGAGTCGTGCGCGATCCCGTTGACGACCCTGTCGAGGTCGCCGAAGACCTGCAGCTCGTCGAGTTCGCCGACGAGCGCCCCGAGATCGACCGCCCGCGTGGGCTGGAGGCTCATTTGGAAGCCTTCGACGCTGCGGCCTTGGGTACCGAGCGAGCGGGCGACGGCGCGATCCCGGCGTGCAACATCGCCAAGCGCGCGAGCTGCGCGAAGGCGGGCGCGGCGACCTCGCTGCCGTAGATCGCCCCCCGCGGCCGGAAGATCGCAAACAGGATCACAAAACGCGGCTGCACCGCCGGGATCATCCCGATAAACGAGGCGACGTACGCGTCCGATTCGTAGCTGCCGTTCTCGGCGATCTGCGCGGTCCCGGTCTTGCCCGCGGTCGTGTAGCCGGGGACCCGCGCGGTCGGATCGCCGGTCCCGCGCACGACCACGCCGCGCAGGTAGCCGCGCAGAATCGCCGCCGTGTGCGTTGAGATCGCGCGCCGCACGACTTCGCGGCGGTAGCGGTAGAGCAGCCGGCCATCCGGCGCCAGGATCGCATCGAGGATGCGCGGCCGCAGGAGCCAGCCACCGTTGGCGATCGCGCAGTAGGCGCGCACGAGCGAGAGCGGCGCGATCGCGATCCCTTGTCCGAAGGCGATCGTCGGCGCGGTGGTCGCGCTCCAGGCGGCAAGCGGCGGAAAGAGCGCCGGACCGTCGCCCGGCAGCCCGACGCCGGTCGCGCGATCGAAACCGAAGCGCAGCAGTTCGTCGTAGAAGGTTCGCCGGCCGATCCGCAGCGCCACCTCGGCGGCGCCGACGTTGTGCGAATAGGCGATGATGTCGCCGAGCGTCTCCGCGCGGGCGGTCCCGGTCATGAAGCCGTCCTCGGCGTTGTGGATCACGTACCCGCCGAGCGCGAGCGTATCGCGCACCGGGAAGCGATCCTGGGGCTGCACTTTACCGCTATCGATCGCGGCTGCGGCGGTGATCAGTTTGAAGGTCGAGCCCGGCTCGTAGAGGTCGGCGACCGCGCGGTCGCGGCGTTCGTCCGGGGTCGAACGCTCGAAAGCGCGCAGGTCGTAACTCGGTTCGTTGGAGAGGGCGAGGATCGCGCCGCTCTCCGGATCCATCACGATCGCAACCCCGCTGCGCGCGTGCCACTTGGCGACCGTCGCCGCGAGAATCCGGTCGGCGTTGAATTGCAGGTACGAGTCGAGCGTGAGCACGAGCGAATCGCCGGCTCGCGCCGGATCGAGGTCCCGCGGCCGCGCGAAGGGCAGCGCGCGCCCGAATTCGTCGGTCTCGATTTCGCTTGTGCCCGGCCGGCCGCGCAGGATGGAATCGAAGGCGTACTCGGCGCCGTCCAGGCCGTTGTCTTCGAAACCGGTAAAGCCGAGCACCTGGGGCGCAAGCCGGCCCGAAGGATCGAAGCGCAAGCCGGTCCGGTCGACGACCAGCGTCACGCCCGGCAGATCGAGTGTAGCGAGCGCGCGCGCGCGGTCGTGCGGAATCTTGTGCGCGAGTTGCACGTAGCCCGCGTGCGAACGAAGCACGGCCAGAATCTGCGCATACGAGAGTTCCGGAAGCTGCGCCGCCAGCGCCCGCGCCGTGCGCGCCGGATCGTCGATCTGCGCGGGCGCGACGTAGACGCTGCGGGCCGGCAGCGAACTCGCCAGGACCGTGCCGTTCCGATCCTCGATTGCGCCCCGCTGCGCGGGCAGGTCGTTCGTTTCCAAGTGTTCGTCGCGCGCCAGCGTCGCAAGCTTGGAGCCGTTGCGAATCTGGATGACGAAGAGATGGGCCGCGAGCCCGAGCGCGATCGCGCAAGCTAGGTAGAACGCGACGATCGCGCGCATGCGTCCGAGGCGCTCGAGCGTCCGGGCGGGCCGGCGCGCGACCGCGCTCACGCCGTTGGTTGCGCCGGCCCGCTCACCGCAGCCACTCGAGGAAGGCGAGGCCCCGCTCGGCGGGCGCACGACGTGGTGGCGGCAGCCGGATCGCGACGAACGAGGCGGCATCGTGCATTCCGAGGCGCGCTGCGATGGTGGCGAGCCGCTCGCGCGATTCGAGGCGCGCCAGCCGGTCCTGCAAGCGCAGGTCCTCATCGAGTAAGCGGCCGCGAACGCCGCGCGCTTCGTCGAGCGCGTAGTTGAGTTTGGTGACGTCGGCGAGGGTCCAGAGGTAGCCCGTGATCGCGAGCGTTCCGAGCGCGATCGTCGCGAGCAGACGGACGAGTCCGCGGTAGCGCGCGCGCCGCGCAACCAGGCGCCGCCGCTCCGCGGCGCTGCGGGCCGTGCGC
>JBOHTX010000201.1:0-4042 GCA_050733855.1 Vulcanimicrobiaceae bacterium | reverse complement strand
GCCGAACGGCGTGCGGTCGAAGGCGCGCGCGACCAGTTCGCGGTCGAGTGCGATGTGCTCGCGGCCGGGCGCCGCGCTAGCCGTCGACATGTTCGCCTGCGCTGCGGCCGCGCACGAGTCCGCGCAAGGTCCGCGCGGAGCCGTAAAGGCTGCCTTTGATCCCGTCGCGCAGGGCCGAGCGCCGGGGCGGCGTGGGCCGCAGGCCGAGCCGCCGCATCCAGTAGTTCGCGCGGTAGACGTCGGCGAGCAACCGGTCGTGGTAGTGGAAGTTGATGCTGATCGAAACCGAGACCTGATCGCCGTTCTGCACCCAATGCGGCGCGTTGACGGGGATGTGAACGCCGCGACCCGGGACCAGTGCGAAGGTGTTCGCGCGCGATTCGAACTGCGGTTTGTAGACCGCCGCGTTGTTATCGACCGTCCAAAAGCGCTCGATCTCGTCTTCGGGCAAGACGTCGCGATCCTCGCGGTCGAAGACGTGCACCGTCTTCTCGCCGCAGATTTGCAGCAGACAGTTGCACTCGCGGTCGATGTGATAGCTGCTGACGCGATGCGGGGAGTTGATGAAGATGATCGCCTTGCGAATCTTCGCGAGCTTGCCGACGTCGATCCCGGCCAGGGCCTCGATCTCGGCGATGCAGCCGTCGAGGATCGGCGCGTACTCGGGCTCGCGGTCGACGTCGCGCAGCACGATCCAGGCGCCCGCGCTCTCGATCCGTTCGAGCAGCCCTTCGACCGGAACGTCGCAGACGGCGACCTGATCCCAGCGCTGTTCGATGCGCACGTCGCCCGCGTCGTAGTAGACCCGACCCGGCGTGCGCGACATCGTTTTCGCGAGCGCCAGGAGCCGCGAGGGCGCAAAGCGCGGGTCGTCGCCGAGCCGGTGTCCGAAGTCGAAGCACCGGCGGTCGAAGGCGCGAAACGGCGCCGGATCGGCCTCGAGCAGCGAGGTCTCAGGCATGTCCGCCTCGGCGCAGGCGTTGCACGAGCGGGAGCGCGTAGCTTGCACCGCCGTAGGCGGCCAGCTTGAGGCGGTCGCGCCAGGGCGAGACGCCGGGCGCGGCCGGCGCAAGGCCGAAGGTCCGCAGCCGGCGATTGACTTTGTAGAGCGCGGCCAGGCGATCGGCCGAGCGCAGGTTGAAGTTCAAGCTCAGGCCGACCGAGACGCCGCCGTCGTTCTGCGCCCAATGGGGTGCGTGCAGCGGAATGTGGACGCCGCGGCCCGGTTCGAGCGCGAAGGCGTGCGCCGAGGCCTGCCGCGCCTGCCGGTATTTCGCCCCGTCCATATCGCCGCCGTAGAAATTCTCGAGTTCGGCATCGCTGAGGACGGTGCGATCGGCCGGGTCGAAAACGTAGAGCGTCTTGGTGCCGCGCACTTGCAAGAGGAAATTGGTCTCGCCGTCGATGTGGTAGGCGGTGACCCGGCGCGGCGAGCTGATCACGAGCGTCGAGCGCCGGATCGTCGCGTCGTCCCGCAGCGGCCCGCCGATCTGCTCGACGACCTCGTCGGCGATCGAACGGAACAGCCCACCGAACTCGGGATCGCTTTCGCAGTGCGAGAGCATGACCAGCGAATCCGAATCCTCGAGGGAGAGCAGCGTCTCTTCGAGCGACATCTTGGCCGCGGCGCGCGGTTTCCAGCCGTCGCCGACGTCGGCTTTGGCGGTCGAGTAGTAGCAGCGATGCGGCAGGCGCTTCGCAAGCGCCACCAGTTCCACGCGGTCGAAGAGCGGCAGCTCGTACGCCCGATGCGAGAACTCGAACGGCTCCCGGTTATACCGCGCGGCGAATGAGGGCCGTTCCGTCGCGGAAAGAATCTCCATGGAGGGGCACTCCCGACGCAACGCCGTTCGCGGCGCCGCCTGGTTCAAGGGTAACGGGCCCCGGGAGGCGGGGCAATCCCCCAAACGCGGTGTTTGCGCCAGCGACGATTAAGTTTCTGTAACCGCCGAGGCGGCCCCAGCGCCCCGCCCGAAGATCGACCGCCCGAAAAGAAGCGGAGTATCCGGATTGGGGGATGCGTGCCGCCGTCCGAGCCGGTAGAATCGGATTCCGTTGAAATGGACGAGGCAGGCTTTGCATGGAGGTGACCGCGCTGCACGATTCGCTCGTTAGCGACCGCGAGATCGCGGCCGCTCCGGTGCGCCTGCTGCAGCCGGACTGGTCGGCGTCGCGGGCTTCCGGCGGGCGCGCCGAACTGTCGAGCGCGTTGCCCGCGGCTTGCGTTGCGGCTCTCGATGCCTTCGCAAGCGGCCGCGAGGTCGCGCCGCTCTCGGTCCTGGCCGCCGCCTTCGCGGCGCTCTTGCAACGGTACGGCGGGAGCCGGCTTGCGGCGCTCGCTTTGGGTTCGCGGGAGCGTTCTTGGCCGGTCGCGCTCGAGTTCGACTGGTCGTGCGATTTTGCGCAGGCGGTCGCGGCGGTCGAGGCGGCGAGCGACGATGCGCGACGCCAGGCGCGCAGTTTCGACGAGCGGCTCGCGCGCTACGCGTTTTCGGACGCTCCGCAGGTGCCGGACGGCGCGTGGGAACGCGCGCTCGCGGCCTGCGACCTGCACGTCGAGTTCAACCGTGCGCGCGCGTCGATGCGCTGGCACTACGATGCGGCGCTGTTCGAACGCGAGACGATCGCGCGTTTCGCGTCTCACTTCGTGCGCTTGCTGGAGGGTGCGCTCGCCGCACCCGCTACGGCCCTCGATTCGATCACGGTCCTCGATGCGGACGAGCGCGAGCGCATCGTCGCGCTCGGGATCGGCGCCGCGCCTCCCTACGAGCGCGATGCGACCATCGCCGCGAGGTTCGCTGCGCAGGTCGCTCGCTACCCGTCGCGGATCGCGGCGATCGCGAGTGACGGCGCCCTGCGCTACGACGAACTCGAGCGCGATTCCGAGCGGGTCGCGGCCGCGCTGTACCGCCGCGGCGTGCGCGCTGGGGCTCGGGTCGGCGTGGCCTTCGAACGCTCGCTGCGCTTGCCCGCGGCCCTGCTCGGGATACTGAAACTCGGCGCGGCCTACGTTCCGCTCGATCCGTCGTATCCGCGAGAACGTCTCGAGTTCATCCTGGCCGACGCGGATGTCTCCGCCATTGTGAGCGACGGCGCGCTGCCTGCGGCGCTCGCGCACGACCCGGGAATTCGGCTCGACGTCGCGGCGGCGCTCGGCGAGAACGGGGCGCTCGACTATCCGCGTCCGCACGCTTCCGGCGACGATCTGGCCTACGTGATCTACACCTCGGGTTCGACCGGGCGGCCGAAGGGCGTCGCGGTCCCGCAGCGTGCGATCCTGCGGCTCGTCGCCCCGAGCGACTGGCTTTCGCTCGCGGACGACGAGACGTTCCTGCAGCTCGCGCCGCTGGCGTTCGACGCCTCGACGTTCGAGATGTGGGCGCCGCTGCTGAACGGCGCGCGGCTCGCGATCGCCGAGCCCGGCCTCCTCTCGAGCGCCGAACTGGGGGCGACGATCGCGCACTTCGGCGTGACGACGATCTTCCTGACGACGACGCTGTTCGAGCGGCTGGTCGACGAACCGAATGCGCGCCCGGAGTGCCTGCGACGGATGTTGACCGGCGGCGAGATTGCGTCGCCCGATCACATGGCGCGCTTTCTCGTCGAGTTTCCCGCTTGCCGATTGGCCGCGGTCTACGGCCCCACCGAAAACACGACCTTTAGCACCTGGTTCGAGATTCCCATGAAAGGCGTTCTCGGGCGTTCGGTCCCGATCGGCCGGCCGATCGCGCATTCGAGCGCGTACGTCGTCGACGAGCGGCTCGAATTGCTGCCGCTCGGCGCGGTCGGTCAGCTGGCCGTCGGGGGCGACGGCGTCGCGCTCGGCTACCTCAATGCGCCGGAGCGCACGGCCGAGCGTTTCGTGCCCGATCCGTTCTCGGGAAGGGGGCGGCTCTACCTCACGGGCGACCTCGCGCGCTGCCGGCCCGACGGCGTGATCGAATTCTTCGGCCGCCGCGATCATCAAGTCAAGGTGCGCGGCTTTCGCATCGAGCTCGGCGAGATCGAAGCGGCCTTGCAGCGCGAGCGGGCGGTCCGCGAC
>JBOHTX010000200.1:0-4143 GCA_050733855.1 Vulcanimicrobiaceae bacterium | reverse complement strand
CGAGTAACTCGACGCCGTTCACCCGCTCGGGAAGCGGCTCGCCTCGACGCCGCGCCGCGAGTGCGACCCCGATCGTATCGCACAGCGAGAGCGCTGCGCCGTCGAGCGTCGCGCGAAAACGCGGGTCGCGGCGCGCCCGCATCACCATCTCGGTCCCGAGCGTGACGACCAGCGCCGGGCCCGCGCTCCGCGCAAGCGCGACGATCCGCTCGATGGCCGCCTCGCGTCCGAGCGGATCGACGCGGCAACCGAGCACGCGGCGTTCGTTCAGACGGCGATTCCGTCTGCCGCGCGCGCGCGCTCGCGATACGGCGCGAGCAACGCGCCGAGCGTCACCGCCTGTTCGGTTGGAAGCGCGCCGAGCGGCGGACGGCAGGGACCGCAGAAAAAACCGAGTTCGTTCATCGCCCACTTGACCGGGATCGGATTGGTGGTCGCAAAGAGCGCGTCGAAGAGCGGCATCAGCGCGCGATGGATGTCGCCCGCCCGCGCGACCTCGCCCGCAACGAAGGCGCGGCGCAACTCGACCAGCTCGCGCGCGCAGAGATGCGAAGCGACGCTGATGAGCCCCTCGCCGCCGAGCGCCAGCACCGGCAGATAGAACCCGTCGTCGCCGGACCAGAAGCCGAAGCCCGCCGGACGTTCGCGCAGGATCGCGGTGAACTGGCGGACGTCGCCGCTCGCTTCCTTGACGCCGACGATATTCTGGTAACGGCGCGCGAGTTCGAGCAAGGTCGCGGGCAGGAGGTTCGCGCCGGTCCGCGAGGGGATGTTGTAGACGATCACCGGCAGACGCGTTGCTTCCGCGATTGCCCCGAAGTGCCCGAGCAGCCCGTCTTGCGGCGGGCGATTGTAGTACGGCACGACCGCCAGGATCGCGTCGGCACCGGCCGCTTCGGCGCGCCGGGTCAGCGCGACCGAATGGCGCGTGTCGTTGCCGCCGCTCCCGGCCACGACGCTCGCCCGTTCGCCGGCCGCTTCTTTGACGGCGCCGAGCAGTGCGAGCTTCTCGTCGTCCGAGAGCGTCGGCGATTCGCCGGTCGTCCCGGAGACGACGATGCCGTCGTGTCCCTGCGCCACCAGAAAGCGCGCGAGCCGGCGCGCTTGCGCAAGATCGAGCGCGCCCTGCGCATCGAAGGGCGTCACCATCGCGACCATCAGCGGGCCGAGCTTGGGCGCGCGCGCGATCATTTGTTGGACAACGGGGCGGCGTGCCCCCCGTTCGCCCCTGGGCCGCCACTCGGCGGCCCATTGCGCGATCCCGGGTTCTCGCGGTGGCTGCGGCCCAGGCGAAAGTAATCGTGCACGGACTGTTCCGCCCGCACGATGTCGTCGTCGGGGACGAGCACCGAGATCGTGATGTTCGAATCGGTCGAGTGGATGATCTCGATCTGCGCTTCCGCGAGGGCCGCGACGACCCGGTACATAACGCCCGGCGTCCCGCGCATCCCGGCCCCGACGATCGACAGTTTCGCGCAGTGCGGGCGGACGCGCAACGCAAGGTTGAGCCCGGCCAGCACCGTGCGGACCGTCTCGAGCGCCTCGGCATCGACGATGAAGAAAATCCCGGCGTTGTTAACGTTGATCATGTCGACCGAGACACCGTGCTCGGCGATCCGCTGAAAGACCCCGAGTTCGAGCGTCCGGCGAGCTTCGAGATCGTCGATCTCGCCCTGAATGACGCGCACGAAGGTGATGTCGCGCAGCGAGGTGATCCCGGTAACCGGCCGGACGGGATCGGGCGAGGCGCCTTCGTCGATGGTGGTGCCGAAGTTGCTGCGCAGGCCTTTGATCACGTAGGGAGTGCTGGTCACGCGCGCGTGCTCCGCGGCCTTGGCGTGCATCACCTTGGCACCGTCGGCCGCAAGTTCGACCATCTCGGCGTAGTCGACGCGATCGATCGGATGCGCGCCCGCGACCCGGCGCGGGTCGCCGGTCAGCACGCCGCTGACGTCGGTGAAGATCTCGACGGCCACCGAGCCGAGCGCGTCGCCGAGCGCCATGGCCGAGAGATCGCTGCCGCCGCGCCCGAGGGTCGTGACGGTGCCGTCCTCGGCGACGCCTTGGAAGCCCGCGACGACCGGGATGATCCCGCGTTCGAGCAGCGCCAGAATCCGCTCCGGCTCGACCCGCAAAATCTTGGCATCGCCGAAGGCGCGATCGGTGATCACGCCCGCTTGGGCGCCGGTCATCGCCTGTGCGTCGGCGCCCCACGAACAGAGCAGCTCCGCGAACAGGGCGCCCGCGATCGTCTCGCCGCACGAGAGCAACAGATCGCGATTGGGCCCGGGCCGGCTCGGCCCGAAGAGCGTCAGCAACGAATCGGTCGCGTACGGTTCGGGGCTGCGCCCGATCGCCGAACAGACCACGACCGGCATCGCGCCGCGCTGGCGCGCTTCGAGCACGCGCGAGGCCGCGATCTCGCGCAGCTCGTGGCTCGCAAGCGAGCTGCCGCCGAACTTCTGCACAATCGTCTTCACGCGGCACCGTTCGTTCGCGCCCGCTGCGCGAGCGCGAGCTCGAGCAATTGCACGGCGGTGGTCGCGGCGCCCTTGCGCAATTGATCGCCGACCGCCCACAGGGCGAAGTGCCGCTCGGACCCCTCCTCGGCCCGCAGGCGCGCGACGTGCACCAGATCCTGACCCTCGACTTCGCGCGGCGTCACGATCCCCTCGCGATGGAAGACGAGCCCGGGCGCCACGGCGAGCGCCGCCGCGAGTTCCGCAAGCGAGGTCGGCCGCTCGCACTCGATGAAAGCCGCGATGCTGTGCGCGCGGCGGACCGGTACGCGAACGGTCGTGGCCGCGATGCGCAGCTGCGGCAGCGCCAGGATCTTGCGCGTTTCGGCGGCGAGCTTCTTTTCCTCGCCGGAATCGCCGCCGGCGTCGAGCGCACCGACGAGCGGGACGACGTTGCGCGCGATCGGTGCCGCGAACGGGGAGTTCTCCGCGCGCGCACCGGCGGGATCGCGTTCCTCGGCCGCGAGCGCCTCGAGCCCGGCGCGGCCCGCGCCGCTGACGGCTTGGTAGGTCGCAACCTGCACGCGGCGCAGGCCCGCGCTGCGGGCGATCGGCGCCAGCGCCAGGCAGAGCACGATCGCCGTACAGTTGGCGACCGGCAGCAAGCGGTCGCCGGGCCCGAGCGAGCCGCCGTTGATCTCGGGGACGATCAGCGGAACGCCCTCGGCCAGCCGAAAAGCAGCGCTGTTGTCGATCACGATCGCGCCCGATTCGAGCGCGCCGCGCGCGAGTTCGGCGCCCGCATCCTCGCTCGAAGCGAACAGCAGCGCATCGTACGGGCGCGCGCGCAGCGCCTGCGCCGAGGCGGCCCGGATCGGCCACTCGCGTTCGCGCCAGCGCAGCGGCTGCGCGCGATCGCGCGATGCGAACGCACCGAGTTCTTCGACCGCGAGCGCCCGCTCGTCGAGAACGCGCAAGATCGTCTCGCCGACGACTCCCGTCGCGCCGATCAGCGCGAGTTTCACGGCGCCGCCTCGAGAAACGGTTCGAGCCCGCGCACGAGCCCCCGCTTCGCTCCGATCGCGCGGATCGCGAGCAGCAGCCCCGGCATGAAGGCCGCGCGGGTCAGCGCATCGTGACGCAGGGTGAGCGTCTCGCCCTCGCCGCCGAAGAGCACTTCTTGGTGGGCGACCAGGCCGCGCAGGCGCACGCTGTGAATCGCGACCTCGCGGCCGCCCTCGTCGCGCATCCGGCGCGCGGTCGCAAGCGCGGTTCCGCTCGGCTTATCGCGTTTACCGTCGTGGTGGAACTCGATGATCTCCATCGTCGGATAACGGCGCGCCGCCTCGGCCGCAAAGCGCATCATGAGGGCCGCGCCCAGGGCGAAGTTCGGCACGAGCGCGGCCCCGACCCCGCGTTCCTGCGCGAGCGCATCGAGGGCGGCCGCTTCGCTCTCGCGCCAGCCGGTGGCGCCGATCACGACCGCGACCCCGCGCTCGACGGCCGCGCGCGCGATCGCGACGCTCGCCGGATGGACGGAGAGATCCACGAGGACCGCCGGATGCGCGGACTCGAGGAGCGTCTGCGGATCGATCGCGATCTTGCCCTCGGCGCGCGGCAACCCGAGCACCGCCGCGAGCGCGGCGCCGGCTTCGCGCCGAGCCAGGCCGCCGACGAGTAGCAG
>JBOHTX010000199.1:0-4148 GCA_050733855.1 Vulcanimicrobiaceae bacterium | reverse complement strand
CAGGGCCCGCCCAGATTCTCAAGATCCGGGTCGACGGGGCGGGCCCGCACCTGATCGCCGGGCTGATGCTCTCGGGCGAACGGTTCCACGCGCCGCTCGACCCGGCACGCTTTAGCAACGAAGTGATCGCGCTCACGGTGCGCAGCTTTGCGGCCCTTCCGCTCGAGGAAGTCGACGTGTGGGCGGTCGTGCCGATCGCGGTTCCGCGCGGCAGCATCGTCAGCGGCGATCTGGCGATCCCGACCGAGCGGATCGTCTACAGTGCAACCGTGCGGCGAGCCGAGGGGCCGGCCTTCGCGGCCCGCCTGCGGCGCGGCGACGACGTCTTTTGGGATCCGCGCTGGAGGGCCGCGCTCGCCGCGCCCGACAGGAGCCACCTGCCGCGCGGCAAACAAGCAAGCTGAAGGCGCGCGCGAGCGCATCGAACGAATCGGAGCAAACTTTGTATCGAACGACCACGCTGCCGAACGGGTTGCGCGTGATCTCCGAACGGATGCCGCACGTACGCTCGGCGACGCTCGGCATTTGGGCCGACGTCGGCAGCGCGGCCGAGCGCGCGGAGCAGCGCGGCGTCTCGCACCTGGTCGAGCACATGCTCTTCAAGGGAACCACGGGGCGCAGCGCGCGTGAGATCGCCGAGACGATCGATCGCGTCGGCGGCAGCCTCAACGCCTTCACCGATAAAGAATCGACCTGTTACTACGCCAAGGTGATCGATCACCACGTCCCGCTCGCGCTCGACGTGCTGGCGGACATGTTCTTGGATTCGACCATCGAGCCGGCCGAGCTCGCCAAAGAGCAGAAGGTGGTGCTCGACGAGATTCGGATGTACGAGGACGCCCCGGACGATTCCATCCACGATCTCTTCGTGCGCACGATGTGGAGCGGCTCGCATCTCGGCGAGCCCACGATCGGATTTGCGCACACCGTCTCCTCGCTGCAGAGTGACGATTTGCGCCGCCATCTGAGCGAGCACTACGCGCCCAATGCCGTGATGATCGCCGTCGCCGGGAACGTCGAGCACGAGGCGCTCGTCGCCGAGGTCGAGCGCGCCTTTGCGGCGTTCGGCGGTAGCTGCGTTGCGCCCGAAGCGCAGGCGCCGCGCGCGACGCCCGCGACCAAGATCGTGCGCAAGGAGACGGAACAGGTCTACATCGTGCTCGGCTGCGAAGGGCTCTCGGCGCGCGACGAGCGCCGCTACGTGCTCGCGGTGCTCGATGCGATCCTGGGCGGCGGCATGTCGAGCCGGCTCTTTCAGCAAGTGCGCGAGAAACGCGGCCTGGCCTACAGCGTCTTCTCGTTTCATCATGCCTATCGCGCCGCCGGCCTGTTCGGCGTTTCGGCCGGCACGGCGCCCGAGAGTGTCGCCGAGTGCATCGACGTGATCACGGACGAACTCGCGACGATCGCCGCCCAAGGGCCGAGCGAAGCGGAGCTTTTGCTCGCGCGCGAACACCTCAAAGGCAGCCTCACGCTCTCGCTCGAGAGCACCTCGAGCCGGATGATGCGTCTGGGGCGCAGCGAGTTCACGCTCGGCCGGCACCCCTCGATCGAAGAGATCGAAGCGGAGATCGACGCCGTGGCGCGCGACGACGTTCATGCCTTGGCGGCAGCTTTGCTGAAGCCGGAGCGACTGGGACTGTGCGTGCTCGGGCCGGTCGAGCACGCCGAAATTCGATGGCGGCCTGACGCAGCGGTCGCGTGATCGCGGCGCCCCACGCGCTGCCCCCGGCCTGCCGCGCGCTCGAGGCCGCCGTGGCGGGCGGCGGCGTTGCGTTCTGGACGGCGCCGCTGTTGGTCGCGGTCGCGCTCAACGTCGTCGTGACGGCACTGCAGATCGGCGCCTACGCGGGCCGCGTCGCGGGCGTGCGGACCGGGCGCATCGGCACCTCGATCTCGCTCTTCAATTTCTTCACGCTCGCAAGTAGGCTCGCGAACCTGGTGGTGACGCCGGCGCTCGGTAGCCTGGCCGACGGCGCCGCGCACGTCGCCTCGTGCAGCGGGCGGATTCCGCCCGAGTTCGAGTGGCAACTGCGCGCGATCATGGCGGCCGGCCTCGTCGGCGCGGTCTTCGGAACGATGCTGCTACCGCTCTTCATCACGCTCTTCGTGCGCGGCGTCTACGCCTTCGAACGCCGGCGTTCGATGTTGCGCGCGGTCTTGCGCCTGTTCGATCCGCGGGTAGCCCTCGACGTGGTCCGTAGTTTCCGGTTCCCGCCGCCGGCGACGCTGCGCGCGCTCTCGCCGCGCGGGCTCCCGTTGCAGATGCTGCTGGGCAACGTGGTCGTGACCAGCGTTTACGCCGCGGGCGTCGCCGCCTCGTACTTCGCAAGCGTGATCGATCTCGATGCGCGCACGACCGCAACCGGCCTCTCCGGTCTCGTCAACGGCTTCGGGACGGTCGCCTTCTCGTTCTTCGTCGATCCCACGACCGCGTACCTCACGGACCAGGCGGTCAAAGGCGAACGGCCCGTGGAAGACGTGCGCCGCATGGTCTTCTGGCTCGCGATGACCGCGATACTCGGCTGGATCCTCTCGCAGTTCGTCCTCGTGCCCGGCGCCCTCTTCATCGCCGCGGGTGCGCACGTCTTCCATCCGGGACACCACTGAGGGGCGCGCCGATGCGTTTCGCGTTCATCGACAACGTGCTGATCGAGCGAACCGAGCAGGGCGTCGAGGTCGAGCTGCAGCCGCACCTGGGGCTCATTGCGCTGATCGCGGGGTTGCGCGCGGCCGGGCACGAGGGCGTTCTGTACGACCCGAAGATCGCGCTTGCGCGGCGCGAACTCGAGGCGGCGCCCGGCTTCGCCGCTGCCGTCGCGGAGCGGATCGCCGCGCTTGAGGCCGACGCCGTCGGCTTCACCACGCTCGGCTCGAACTTCGCGACCACGATTCGCATCGCGCAAGCGCTGCGGCCTCTGCGGCCGGCGCTTCCGATCGTGCTGGGCGGCCCGCATGCGACGATCCTCGACCGCGAGATCCTCGAGCGCTACCCGGCCTTCGATGCGATCGTGCGCGGTGAGGCGGACGAAACGATCGGCGCTTTCGCCGCCGCTCTCGGCGGCGAAGGCTCCCTCGACGACGTGCCCGGCGTGAGCTATCGCGCGGGCGGCACGGTCCGGCGCAGTCCGGACGCGGCGGCCGTCGCCGATCTGGACGCGCTGCCGTTCGCGGCCTACGAGGCGTACCCGATCGCGGAACTCGGCCTCGGTATCCTCGCCGTCGATGCCGGACGCGGCTGCCCGTTTCACTGCAGTTTCTGCTCGACGGCCACGTTCTTCGGGCGGCGCTATCGCCTCAAATCCGCGGCCCGCCTGGTTTGCGAGCTCGATCGCCTGTGTGCCGCGTACGGCGTGCGCCGCTTCGTCCTCAACCACGATCTCTTCACCGTCAACAAGAAGAAGATCCGCGAGTTCTGCGCGGCCGTCGCCGGCCGCGGGTACCGTTGGAGCTGCTCGGCTCGCCTCGACTGCGTCGACGACGCGTTGCTCGCGGACATGGCCGCGGCCGGTTGCACGGGCATCTACTACGGCATCGAGACGGGCTCCGCGCGCCTGCAGCGCGTCGTCGAGAAGAACCTCGACCTCGCGCTCTACCATCCGCGCATCGGCCGCTCGCTCGAACTCGGCATGGCGGTCACGGCTTCGTTCATCACGGGCTATCCCCAAGAGACGCGCGAGGATCAGGATCGGACGCTCGCGCTCCTCGGCGAGACGCTCGAGCGCTACGATGAGCGGCTCTCACCGCAACTTCACTTGCTCGCGCCCGAACCCGGAACGGCCCTGCACGCGCGCTTTGCGGAGACGCTTGCCTACGACGGTTACCGGATCGATTTCGTCTCGCCCGCGATCGAGCACGGCGACCGCGAACTCGCGGCCTCCGATCCGCTCACCTTCGTCTGCCATCACTACTATGCCGCCGGCCTCGCGCGCGCAACCCACCTCGCCGTCGTCGAAGGCTTCACGAACCTGTTGCAACTGCCGCGAGTCGTGCTACGCGAACTGGTCCGCGCCTACGGGCCGTTCGCGGATTTGGTGCGCGATGCCGGCGCCTTCTTGAGCGCGAGCGTCCGCCTGCCGCCGACGCAGGCGCTCGCAGCTTTCGTCGATGCGGCGTTGGGACCCGATCGGCCGGTGACGGATGCCGTT
>JBOHTX010000198.1:0-4160 GCA_050733855.1 Vulcanimicrobiaceae bacterium | reverse complement strand
GCGTTTGCTGGCGCGCCAGCGCATCGCGGCTGCCGCCGGTGAGCAGGCGGAAGCGCTGGTCGAGGCGCGCTTCCAGTTCGGCGGGCGCGAGCATCCGCACGCGCGCCGCGGCCAGTTCGATCGCAAGCGAGATGCCGTCGAGCCGGCGGCAGATGCGGGCGATGCTCGCGACGTTCGCGTCGGTCACGGCGAAGCGCGGGTCGGCGGCCGCCGCGCGTTCGATAAAGAGCGCGAGTGCCGGAAACTCCGCTGCGAGCGCAACAGCGCGCGCTCCGCCTTCGGGCCGCGCCGGCTCTCGTTCGAATTCGGCGATCTGCTCGGCCGACGGAACGCCGAGCGAGGGCATGCGGTACGTCGCCTCGCCCGCGACCCCGAGCCCCTGGCGGCTCGAGGCCAGCACCACAACGCCGGGACAGGCGCGCACGATCGCCGCGACCACGCGCGCCGCGGGCGCGAGCAGATGCTCGCAGTTATCGATGATCAGCAGCGCACGATAGCGCCGCAGGGCCTGCGCCAGCACGTCGACCGGGTCGCCTTCGTCACGCAAGCGAAGGTTCAGCGCCGTAGCGATCGCGCTTGGGATCAGGGCGCCGTCGGCGAGCGGGGCAAGCTCGATGAACCAGACGCCGTCGCTCGCGCCGTCGAGCAAGTTCGCGCCGATCTGCAGCGAGGTGCGCGTCTTGCCGACGCCGCCCGAGCCGACCAGCGTCACCACGCGGTGCTTCGCGAGCAGCGCCGTGATCTCGGCAATCTCCGCGTCGCGGCCGATGAACGAAGTCGGTTGCAGCGGCAGGTTGTGGGGAAGCGAATCGAGCGAGCGCAGCGCCGGAAAGTCCGCCGGCAATCCCGGCGCGATGAGCTGGTAGACTTGCTCGGGGCGCGCGAGATCTTTGAGGCGGTGCGCGCCGAGGTCGCGCAACGATGCCTGTGCGGGAAGATCGCCCTGCACGAGATCGGTCGTGACGCCCGAGACGAGCACTTGCCCGCCGTGACCGATCGCGAGCAGCCGCGCGACGCGGTTGACGGCCGGCCCGAAATAGTCGCCGCCGCGCTCGTCGGCGGTACCGGTGTGGATCGCCATCCGCACGCGCAAGCCCTCGACCGCGGAAAAATCCTCGGCGGCGAGCGCCCATTGCGCGGCGGTCAGCGCGGCGACCGCATCTTCGGCCCGCGCGAACACGCAGCAAAACGCGCGCCGATCGTCTTGAAGACGTGGCCGCTGTGCTCCGCGATGGTCTCGCGCAGGAGCGCGTCGTGTCGCGGCAGCGCCGCCTGCATCCCTTCGCGGTCGCGCTCCCAGCGGACCGTGCTGCCCTCTATGTCGGTGAAAGCGAAGGTGACCGTGCCGCTCGGCAGCGGCCGCGCCGGTGATGACGCCGCGTCGGGAATCGACGCCGGCTGCGAAGTCGCGCTCACCGCGGAGCGGTTCGTTGAACCGGCGCGAAGGACCGCCCCGGGAAACGGCTAGGGCCCCAGGGGCAACACCATCCGGCGCTTCGCGCCTCCGTGTCGCCTTCGCCCTGCCACTCTGCCGGCGTGGAGCTGAACGCGTACGGCGCATCTGCGAGCGCTGCCAAGCGCACCGTCCGCCAACTCGCCCAAGCGTCCGCGCCGACCGCGCGAAGTGTGATTGCGTCGCCGAGCCGTTGAGTCACGGAAGTTCGGCGACGACGAGGGCCATCACGTCTTGGGCGCGATCGAGCGCCAAACGCGCTTCGCGATCGTAGAAGCTGCGGTCGGGAACCGCGTCGTCGAGGGCATCCGGGTAGCGGGTCGATTGGTAAAATGCATCGAGCGCCGGCGCTTCGCGCAGACGTTCGGCGAGCTGCGGATCGTGCGCGCGAAGTTCCTCGACGAGATCCGCGATCAAGTGGGTTCGCGGAAAATCGCCGGCACGCCAGTGCAGGATCGCCTTGATGGCCTTTTCGGCTGCCTGTTGTGAGAGGAAACAAACGAGCGCGTAATGCTTTGCGCTCAAGTTGGTGTGCGCATAGCGGAGGTCGGCCTCGGCCTGCTCGCGCCAACGATGCGCGACCTGCAGCGGGTCACGTTGCATGGAGCCAAAAGCCTTCGCGCATCGCCTGTGCAACGAAGGCGCGCGACTCGCGCAGGCGCTCGAACTCTTCGGGCGTGTAAACGATCGCGTCGAAGGCGACGCCGATCCGCAGTTTCGGATAGAGCTCGAAGGTGCGCAGCATTTGCGGAAGTTCCGAGCGTTGGATCACGATCAGATCGAGATCGCTCGTCGGTCCGACCTCGCCGCGCGCGTACGAGCCGAAGACGAGGATGCCTTCAACATCGGGAAGGTCAGGCACGAGCGCGCGGAGCCGCACGATGGCGGCGTCGAGTTCAGCTTTGCGGTGCGCGGCTCGCACGTGCCACCACCCCGGGCGGACCGACTGCATCCAGCGTGCATTCGGCCCGGCGCTCTGCCCCCATTTCGAGCGCGCGCGTATCGCCGTCGAGCTTCGTGGCGAGCTGTCTTTGGGCCGGGGCTTGACGCCACGGCCCAGGCGTGCTAGTGTACTAGCGTACTAGTACAACAGATAGCTAGTACACCTGCAAAGGAGCCAGCGTCATGGACCTCGTCCGCACGAACCGACCCGGCCGCTTCCGGCCCACGATTCCGCACGGCGACCTGCGCCCGACCGTGATCCCCGCCGCACCTGCCGGCGGCCTCTTCCAAGGCTGGGGCGTCCGCCTGCCGTGATCGCTTCGTGCGCGCGGCAGCCGCGCCGGGTGCCGCTCGGTACGCTTTGCATCGCGGGCGCCGGGGGCTAGCTTTATGCCTGCGATCTTCACGGTCGACCCGCACAGCGGCATCCCGATCTACCAGCAGGTGATCGAGCAGGTCAAGCGCGCGGTGGCGGTCGGATTGCTCGAGGCCGGCGAGCAGCTTCCCACGGTGAAGGCGCTCGCGCTCGATCTGACCGTCAATCCGAATACGGTCGCGCGTGCTTACCGCGAACTCGAACGCGACGGCGCGATCGAGACGAGCCCGGGGCGCGGCTCGTTCGTGCCCCGCAACGGCGCTGTCGAAGGCGTCCGCCGCGCCGCCGACGACGTCGCGGCTGCGTCCCTTGCGGACGCCGTCCGCGAGGCCAAGTCGCTCGGGCTCGACCCCGCTCGCGTGCGCGCGCTGGTCGAGCTTGCGCTCGAACGCTGGTTTCCGAAGGAGCTTCCCTGATGTCCGCGATCGCTTTCGCACATCTATGCAAACACTATCGAACGCAGACGGCGCTCGACGACCTCACGTTTGAAGTCGCCGAAGGTTCGGTCTGCGCGCTGCTCGGGCCCAATGGCGCGGGCAAGACGACCGCGTTCAAGTGCCTGCTCGGGCTGACGCGCCCGACGAGCGGCAGCGCTTCCGTCGGCGCTCACGCGGTCGGGCCGGAAACCTTTGTGGACCTGGCCTACGTCGCCGATCGCCCGCTGCTCGAAGAACATCTCTCCGTCGACGAGCACCTCGCGGTCGCGCGCCGCATCGCTCCCCGCTTCGATCTCGCGCGCGCGAACGAACTGGTCGCGACCTTCGGCTTGCCGCGGCGGCGCGCGGTGCGCACCTTCTCGAAGGGCCAGCAGACCGCAGTTTCGCTGGTGCTGGCGTTTGCGATCCGGCCGCGCACGCTCATCCTCGACGAACCCTCGAGCGGGCTCGATCCGATCTTTCAGCGCACCGTGCTCGACCTCATCATCGACGCGGCCGCCGGCGGCGCGACCGTGCTCATCTCTTCGCATCAGATCGGTCAGATCGAACGCGCCGCCGACCACGTCGCGATCCTGCAACGCGGCAAACTCGTGCTGGCGGGCGAGATCGACGCGCTCAAGGAGCGCGAGCGCATCGTCGAGGCGATCTTCGAGAACGATGCGCCCGCGCTCGACGGCCTGGCGAGCAATCCCGACGTGCGGCGGATCGACCGCACGGGCCGTCTCCTGCGCGTCTACGTACGCGCCAACGGCGACGCGATCGCGGCTCGCGCGCGCGAACTCGGCGCCCGCGACGTCACCGTCCGCGATCAGAACCTCGAAGAGATCTTCCTCGTCGCCGTCGCCGACGGCGGCACGTCGCCCAAGGAGACCGTCCGATGATGCTGCTCGAATTCTACCGCCTGCGGCGTTCGTTCTCCATCTGGCTTGCACTCTTCGTGGTGCTGGCCGCG
>JBOHTX010000197.1:0-4194 GCA_050733855.1 Vulcanimicrobiaceae bacterium | reverse complement strand
GTGAAGCGGAGCGCTAGGAGCCTTTCGGGTTATGGCCGTGTTCGGATTCGGCTCCGAATTTTGTTCGAAGACGAGGCGCGAAGAGGGTGTGAAGCCGTAGCTTCATGACCGATGAGCAACGAAGTATTCGGACAAAAAGCGGGCCGAAGACGGACATGTGCCATAGCCCGAAAGGCTCCTAGACGGGGATCATACAAGGAGCGCTCTGGTCTCGCTCTCAAAATACTCTACCGCATCTCTGCGGCGCAGCGCGCTTGCGAAGTCGTTGGTTTCGTTGGTCGGCTCGATCGAGAGGGTCCGGCGCAAGTACGTGCGCAGTGCGTCGTAGCACTCGAGCGCGCGACCCCGTTGGCCGAGCTTCGCGAAGCAGCCCATCGAGAGACGGGTTGCGGCTTCGTGCGCCGGATCCGCATCCAGGAGCTGCAGGCCGTACGAGAGCGCCCGTGCGTAGTCCCGGTCTTTGATCGCGCGCTCCGCGAGGGCTTCGATCGCGGCCTCGAACGCGCGTGCGCAGCGAACGCGCAGCGGTTGTGCCCAGTCCGCCGTCTCGCCGGCCAGAAATTCGCCGGCGTAGAGCTCGACGGCCGAGCGGAGGTCGTCCGGCGACTCGCTGAGCGAGAGATACAGCAGCTCGCGGAGATCGGAGCGGACGTCGGCGGCGGCGTCCCAGGCGTAGCCGCCGGGGACTCGGCGCACGAGCTCCCGCCCGCCCGCGACGTCGCGCAGATACGCGCGCGCTCCGCTGGCAGAGAGGTGAATGCGATGCGCGACCGCGTCCGGCGCGACCTCGGGCCAGAACGCCTCGGCGAGCGCTTCGCAGGTTGCAACCCGGCGCGGATACGCGCCGAGGAGTTGCAACAGTTCGCGTCCGCGTTTGGGCGGCGGACCGCCGTGCCAACCGCCGCTCGTGTGGACTGCGAATGCGCCGAGAAAACGAAACCTCAGCTCGAAACCCGCCATGAGATCCTCGTCGGCAGACGTGCTGGAGAGACCCGGCGCTGAGGGGGCTTCGCCGTGCGGATTCCTGCTCCGTCCGGTCCCGAGGTCCTGCTCATCGCGGAAGCGTGCAAGGAAGCACTCAGCCGGTCGCCCACCTCGCGCGCGGCGCGCGGCCCTCGCTCAAATCGCGTGCAGGCTTTCGCCGTCGCGCACGAGTCGCACGGCGGCTCCGAAGAGTGCGCCGAGGCGTGCTTCGGTGAGCAGCTCCGCACGCGCGCCGTCGGCGACGATCCGGCCGTCTTGGAGGAAGGCGACGCGCTCGATCTCGGGGACGAGGTCGGCGAGTTCGTGGGTGACCAGCACGATCCCGACGCCGCTCGCCGCCAACTCGCGTAGGATCGCCCGCAGTTCGCGTTTGGCCCCCAGATCGAGGCTCGCGCTCGGTTCGTCGAAAACCAGAGCCTTCGGTTCGTGCACGAGCGCCCGGGCGACGAGGACCCGGCGGGCTTCGCCCGACGACAGCTCGCAGACGCGACGCTCGGCCAGCTGCGCGGCCCCGACGCGCGCCAGGGCTGCCTCGGCCGCGCGGAGGTGATGCTCCTCGACGACATGGTTGCGGGCCAGGCCGTGACTGGAAAAGAATCCGGAGATCACGATCTCGCGCGCCGGGGCCGCCAGCGCCAGCGCGCCGCCCAGATCGTTCGAGACGATCCCGAGCAGCGAGCGTAACGCGAAGACGTTCCAACGCGTGCGTCCGAAGATGCGCAGGTATGAGCCGGGGCGGAGCAGGGGATAGCAGTCGCGGGTGATCGTCGCGAGCAGCGTCGATTTGCCGCCGCCGTTCGGGCCGACGATCGCGATCCGCTCGTGCGCCTCGATCCGCAGCGAGAGCCCGCGCAGCGCCTCGCGCCCGTTGCGCACGACCCACAGGTCGCGCGCGTCGATCAACGGCGGATCGCGCTCCGAAGTCACATCGTGCGGAACCCGTGCTCGGCGGCGGGGGATGCTGCGACGGGCTCGCGGGGACGTTCGGCAGCGAGCCAGGGCATCAGGCTGCGCAGCTTGGCGCCGACCGCCTCGATTGGGAGCGCTGCCCAGCGCTTGCGGAATTCGGCGAAGTGCGGCTTGCCGGCCGCGTTTTCGGCGATCCACTCCTGGGCGAACGCGCCCGATTGAATCTCGGCCAGCACGGCGCGCATGGCGGCCCGCGCGCGCTCGTCGACGATGCGCGGCCCGCGCGTATAGTCTCCGTATTTCGCGGTGTTGCTGATCCCTTCGCGCATCCCCTCGATCCCGCGTTCGTACATCAAGTCGACGATCAGCTTCACTTCGTGGACGCATTCGAAATACGCCATCTCGGGCGCGTAGCCGGCTTCGACCAAGGTCTCGAAGCCCGCGTTCACGAGCGAGGTCAATCCGCCGCAGAGCACGGCCTGCTCGCCGAACAGGTCGGTTTCGACTTCTTCCTTGAAGCTCGTTTCGAGGATGCCGGCGCGGCCGCCGCCGATTCCGCAAGCGTAGGCCAGCGCCAGCGCCCGCGCGTCGCCGTGCGGATCGTGCGCGACCGCGATCAGGCACGGTACGCCGCGGCCGGCGACGAACTCGCTGCGCACCAGGCGTCCCGGCCCCTTCGGTGCGACCATAAAGACCGGCGTATGCGAATCGGGGACGATCGTGGCGAAGTGGATCGCGAAGCCGTGCGCGAACGCCAGCGCCGCGCCGCGCCGCACGTTCGGCGCGATCTTGCGCACGAAGAGCGCGGCCTGCTCTTCGTCGGGCGCGAGGATCATCACGACGTCGGCCCGGCGGACCGCGCCCTCGATATCGAAGACCGCGAGGCCGTCGGCAGCGGCGACGGCGCGCGAGTGCGAGCCCTCGCGCAAACCGACGATGACGTCGTGGCCGCCGTCGCGCAGGTTCTGCGCGTGGGCCCGGCCTTGGCTGCCGTACCCGACGATCGCGATCGTTTTCTTTTCGAGGACGGCGGGATCGGCATCGCGTTCGTAGAGGGCGTTCACGCGGACATCTCCTTATCGTCGTTGAGCAGGCGAGTGAGTTGGGCGTCGAGCCGGCGCAGCGCGTCCGGCGGGCCGACGAATTCGATCGTGGCATGAAAGTGGGGACCGCTTGGGCGGACCGCAAGCGAAGTGTAGGCGCAGCCGAGGCGATTGGTGAGTCCGACGATCCGCTCGAGCAAGCGCCAGTCGTGCAAGACGAGCGAGAGCGTCATCGCGCTGGTTCGGTCATGCCGGGATCGGCTCCGGGCGCGCTTCCATGGCGTCGAGGGCGGTCGCGCCGGGCGGGATCAGCGGCCAGACGTTCTCGCTCGGATGGCAAGCACAGTGCAACAGCGCCGGCTCGCGGTCGGCGAGCAGGCGTTCGAGCGCGCCGCTGATCGCTTCGAGCGTCGCGACCGATTCGGCGCGGATGCCGTAGCCGCGCGCGATGGCAACGAAATCGGGGTTATCGGAGAGATCGGTCGCCGAATAGCGCTTGTCGTAGAAGAGTTCTTGCCACTGCCGCACCATCCCCAGCCGCTGGTTGTCGATCAAGAGGATCTTGACCGGCAATTCGTAGCGGCGGACGGTCGCCAGCTCCGCGATCGACATTTGAAAGCCGCCGTCGCCCACGATCGCGACGCAGACGCGCTCGGGATACGCCATCTGTGCGCCGACCGCCGCCGGGAAGCCGAAGCCCATCGCACCCAGACCGGCCGAGGTCAGGAAGTTGCGCGGGTGGATCGCCCGCTGCCGCTGCGCCGCCCACATTTGGTGTTGACCGACATCGGTCGTGACGATCGCATCGGGCGGCGCCAGCGCGAAAAACGCATCGAGCACGCCGGTCGCCGACAGTTCGCCGTCGGGCGTGCGATCGGGCGGCGGCGGACCGCCGAGCGCGTGCGCTTCCGCAGCCCAGCCGCCGAAGGTTTTGACTTGCCGTGTCCCGAGGCGCTCTATCAGGTGGGCGAGCGTCAAGCGCAAGTCGCCGCGCAGCGCGACCGTGGGCGCGATCACTTTGCCGAACTCCGAGGCGTCGATATCGGCGTGAACGATCTGCGCGCCGCGCGCGAAGCGATCGGGACGGCCGGTCACGCGATCGTCGAAGCGCATGCCGAGCGCGAACAGCACGTCGGCCGAATTGACTGCGAGATTCGCGGCCTTCCAGCCGTGCATCCCGAGCATGCCGAGAAAGCGCGGGTCGCCGGGCGCCGCGCAGCCGAGACCATTGATCGTTGCGGTGTGCGGAAGCTCGAGC
>JBOHTX010000196.1:0-4229 GCA_050733855.1 Vulcanimicrobiaceae bacterium | reverse complement strand
GAGGAAGCGCTCCGCCGCGGCGCGCTCGACGCGCGGGTCGCGCTCGGCGAAGCCCTCGCCCGCGCCGGGACCCTGGTGCTCGCGATCCCAGCCGATGCGACCTGCGCGCTCCTGGGATCCCTCTCGAGCGCGCCGCCGCGCGCGCAGCTGATCCTCGACGTCGCCTCGGTGAAGACTGCGAGCGCGCGCGCGGGCGCGGCCCTGCAAGCGTTTGTGCCGAGCCACCCGATTGCGGGCGGCGAGCGTAGCGGCCCGGCAGCCGCCCGCGCCGACCTGTTCGAAGGCGCCGTCTGGGTCTTCGATCCCGCCGCCGCGGCACCGGCTCAGCGCTACGCGCGGGCGCTGATCGAGCGCTTGGGCGGGCGGCCGCTTCCCCTTGCAAGCGAGCAACACGACCGCTTGATCGCGCTCAGCTCGCACCTGCCGCAGGTGCTCTCGGTTGCGCTCGGCGCGCGTGTGGTGGCGGCCGCCGCGCGCGAGCCGGAAGTTCTCGCCTTGTGCGGTCCGGGAATCCGCTCGATGCTGCGGCTCGGCGGTTCGTCGTGGGCGATGTGGCGACCGATTCTCGCCCAGAATGCCGCGCCGCTCGCGCAGGAAGTTCGTGCTCTCGCAGAGGTACTCTGCGAGGCCGCGCGCGCGCTCGAATCCGGTTCGCCGGAGCCGCTCGAAGCGCGGTTCGCCGAGGCGGCCGCGACCGTCGCTTGCTTGGGTGAGGGCGCGCAAGGGCGCTCCGACGTTTAGGCGGCAGCGCTCGAAGGTCAAAAAAGGAACCGATGTACCGACAGACTCCGCTCGCCGCAGCGTCCGCTATCCTCGCGCTCGCGTCGCTCGTCGCGCCGCAACCGGCGCGAGCGCAAACCGGCGCGACCGACTATTACGTGGCACCCAAACTGATCGCGCAAGGGAAGAGCACGTCGTCGATCACCGGGCCCGGGACCGTCGTCGTCAAAGTGCTGGTCCATACCAACGGAACGTTCGCCGTGCAGCAGGTCGTCCGCTCGACCAATCCCGGCGACAATGCGGCGGCGCTCGAGATCGCCAAGAGTTCGCGCTATCGCCCCGCGACCAAAGGCAACAAGCCGATCGAAGCCTATTACGACTTTACGCTCAAATTCACCGGAGGCGGAGCGGCTTCGAGCGCCGATGCGAGCGGCTTGGCAGCCGACGAGCGCATGCTGACTGCCGGCAACTATGCCGGCGCGCAACACGCGCTCGCGTCGTATCTGCAAGCGCACCCGGGCGACGCACGGGCCGAAGCCGATCTCGGGTTGACCGATAGCTTTTTGAACGACCCCGATGGTGCGGTCGCGGCCTTCGATGCGATCGGGCCCGGGAAGACCCCCGCCAACTACAAAGCCGCGGCCGCGCGGGCCTACGAAGATTACGCCGCCGAGCAATTCAAGGCCAAGAACTTCCAGGCCGGGAGCGCCGCCGCCAAACGTGCGCTCGCGCTCGATCCGGGATTTGCCGCCTACAACACGCTCGGCTTCGGCGAGTTGCTGGCGGGCCAAGCGAGTGCGGCGGTCGGCGACCTCGAGCAGGCGCGAACCCTTGCCAAAAGCTCCGGCACGTCGGTCACGAATCGCGTCACGATCGAGGCCAATTTGGTGTCGGCGTACCTGCAGGCGGGCGAACCCGAGAAGGCGCAGGCCGCGATCGCGGAGATCGCGCGGCTCGATCCGAGCGACCAGAGCGGTCGCGTGGCGCTCGCTACCTACTACGTCGACCAGGCCCAAACCGACGACCAGGCCGGCAAGTACCCCGAAGCGGCCGCGCTCTACGAGCAGGCCGCTGCCGGCACGCCCGATTCGGCCGCCGCACTCTACGCGCGGGCCGCCTTCAGCTACCTCAACGCCAAGCCGGCGCCCGACAACGCCAAGGCGACGGCCGACGCGAACAAGGCCCTGGCGCTCGACCCGAACGATCCGCAGGCGAACTTCGCCGCCGGGATCGCGCTCGCGAACCAGGGCAAGAGCAAAGAGGCCCTTCCGTACCTGCAAAAGGCCGAGGCGGCGGCCAAACAGCAGAACCTGACCCAGCTCGTCACGTCGATCCAAAACGCCATCAAGCAGATCGGCGGGACGCCCTAGTATGGGCCCGAGGAATACGCCCCGGGCTCGGGAAAGAGTGGGCGCCGCGACGGGACCTCGGCGTCGCTTCGTTCGCTCGTCACCGGGTTTTTCGCTCGAATATTTGGGGAGGCGCCGTAGTTAGCGTGGGATTCTTTAGCGGTTTCGGAGAGTTGTTCCAGCAGGGCGGGGTGGACATGTACTTCCTGCTCGCCCTCTCGATCGCCGTTGTGGCGGTCATCATCGAGCGCTTATGGTTTTTCGCTCAGCAGCGCAGCGATTCCAAGGCGCTCCTCAAAGGGATCGGGCAGCGGATCGCCGCCGACGACATGATGGGGGCCTCGGCGCTCTGCGGCAAGAGCACCGGGATGCTGCCGCGCATCCTCGAGTTCGGTTTGCAGCGCGGAGCCAAGAACCGCGCCGACATCACCGACGCGCTCTCGATCGCGCTGATGGAGAACCTGGCGCTGCTCGAGCGCAATTTGGCCATCATCGGAACGGTTGCCGTGATCGCGCCGTTCGTCGGACTCTTCGGCACGGTCCTCGGGATCATCCGCACTTTCCAAGATATCGCGCTCAAGGGCAACTCGACCCCAGCCGTCGTCGCGGCCGGCGTCGGCGAGGCGCTGGTAACGACGGCCTCTGGGCTCTTTGTCGCGATCGTGGCGGTGATCTTCTTCAACTACTTCAAGGCCCGGATCAAGGGTTACAACCAAGAGATGATCGTCGCCGCTAACCAGCTCGCCGAGATGTTGCACTTCCACAACGTCGGCGAACCGATCCCGACGGAGCTGTACCAGCCGGTCAGCGGCAAACCCGCAGCGGCGGCAGCGGCCGGCGCCAAGTAAGCCGCCCCGATGTCGCTGCTCTCGTCGGCGCAAGACGACGACGTGATGGCGGAGATCAACATCACGCCGTTCACCGACGTGTTGCTGGTCCTGCTGATCATCTTCATCATCTTGGCGGCCCTGATCACCCCGCCCGGCTTCCAAAAGCAACTGCCCAATCACAATAACTCGGCCAACGTGCAGAACAACCCGAAAAAGGACATCGAGATCGAAGTCAACGACAAGGGCGTGATCTACGTCGATAACGTCAAAACCGACAACGTCGGCGTCTATTCGGTCCTGGCCGAGGATGCGAAACGCCGCGGCCACTTGCACGTTTCGATCACCGCCGATGCCAAGGCGCCGTACGGCACGATCATCCGCATCCTCGATGCCGCCCAGCAGGCCGACCTCAACGACGTCGGCTTCGTGACCTCGTAGCATGGCCGTCTCGACTGCCCAAAGCGACGAGGACGTGATGTCGACGATCAACATCACGCCGTTCACCGACGTGTTGCTGGTCCTCTTGATCATCTTCATCATTTTGGCCTCGGTCACCAAGGAACCGAAGCTGCCCGACGCCTACAACAAGAACACGGTCACGCCTTCGCAGATCGTGGTCTACATTGACGACAAGAACCAGATCCAGATCGGCTCGAGCGTGACCGACGATCAGGGCGCGCCCGCGGTCTTCGAGCAGCTCCAAGCCGACACCAATCACAACTACAATAGCGTCATCATCAAGGGTTCGCCCAAGGCCGCCTACGGCACGATCCTCGAGGTGATGGACGCCGCCCGCAAGGCCGGGCTCGTCAACTTCGGTCTCGCCAACCACGTCCAAGGGTCGAAGACCTAGTGACGCAGCCGCCTCCGCCGCCGGCGACTCCACCGAGCGAACCGTCCTTCTCCTCGACCGGGAAGCGCGTCGGCTCGTTTCTCGGGTGGGCGTTCCTCATCTCGGTCGGGTTGCATATCCTGGCGGCGCCGTTCATTCACCTCAACACGGTCGAAAAGAAGAAGCAGGACATTACCAAGGTTTCGATCTCGCACAAGATCAAGGTCGTGCCGCCCACGCCGCGGCCGACGCCCAAGCCGACCCCGACTCCGCCGCCGAAGCAGACGCCGCCGCCGGTCAAGCAGACCCAACCGCCCAAAGTTCAAAAGTTGCTCGTGCATCCCCCGAAGACGACGAGCCGCTCGAACTCCGGCCCTTCGGAAGCGAAGTACATTGCCCCGAAAGTCGGCAGCGAAAACGGAAATCCGAACGGCAACGCCGCGACCGGTCCGCCGGCGCCCACGGCTGGGCCCGCGACCCCGGCGCCGCCCCTAACCC
>JBOHTX010000195.1:0-4236 GCA_050733855.1 Vulcanimicrobiaceae bacterium | reverse complement strand
GTGGCGCGACGCGTCGTGCGCGCGCCGGTGCAGGAGGTCGTCGAAGAGGACGTCGACTTGCGGCGCCTGCCGATTCTGACCACCTGGCCGCTCGACGGCGGGCCCTTCATCACGCTCCCGCTGGTGTTCACCAAAGACCCGCAGAGCGGCCGCCGCAACGTCGGACTCTACCGGATGCAGCGCTACGACGCGACCACGACCGGCATGCACTGGCAGAAACACAAGCACGGCCGCGCGCACGCGGCCGCCTGGGGCAGCCGCATCCCGGTCGCGGTCGCGATCGGCGCCGATCCGGCGCTGACGTATGCCGCGAGCGCACCGCTTCCGCCGGTCGTCGACGAAGTTGCATTCGCCGGCTTTTTACGCGGCCGTGCGGTGCGGATGGTGCAAGCGAAAACGGTCGATCTGCTGGTGCCGGCCGATGCCGAATTCGTGCTGGAAGGCGAGGTCGATGGCGACGACTTGCGGCTCGAGGGACCCTTCGGCGATCATACCGGCGTCTACAGTCTCGCCGATCGCTACCCGACCTTCCACGTCCGCTGCATCACCCGGCGCCGCGCGCCGCTGTATGCCGCAACGGTCGTCGGCAAGCCGCCGATGGAAGACGCCTGGCTCGGGAAGGCGACCGAACGGCTCTTTCTGCCGCTCTTGCAGGCGGTCGTCCCCGAGATCGTCGATTACAACTTGCCGGTCGAAGGCGGCTTCCACAACCTCTGCATCGTTTCGATCCGCAAATCGTATCCCGGACAAGCCAAGAAGGTGATGAATGCGCTCTGGGGCCTCGGGCACATGATGATGCTCACCCGCACGCTCGTGGTCGTCGATGCCGACGTCGACGTGCACGACGTGCGCGCGGTCGCCTGGTTCGTGCTCAACAACCTCGATCCGTCGCGCGATCTGGTCGTGATGCCGGGGCCGGTCGACGATCTCGATCACAGCGGCAACACGCTCGTTTCGCTCGGCCACAAACTCGGTATCGACGCGACCCGCAAAGGTCCGGCCGAAGGCTATCTGCGCACCTGGCCACCCGAACTCGCCTCGGACGAAGCGACCCGCGCGCGCGTGAACGCGCGCTGGGCGGAATACGGCCTGCGCCTGGTCGCGCACGACGATGCGTGGTCGGGCCAGGGAGCATTCGCGCTCGAACGGCTCCTGCGCAGTGCGCCGCTCGCGCGCGGGAGCATCGATCCGGCGGCGCTGCGTGCGAACGACCTGCCGGCGCTTTCAACCCAGGCCCGCGATGCGACCTGAGACAGCGCGCTCGCCGTTCGCTACGGCGGCCCTCGTGCTGCGCGAGATCCGCGTCGAGCATACGCTCTTCGCGTTGCCGTTCGCCTACGTCGGCGCGATCCTGGGCGCGCGCGGGTTGCCGACCTTCCACGACGCGCTCTGGATCACGCTTGCGGTCCTCGGAGCACGGACCGCCGCGATGGCGACGAATCGCCTGGTCGACCGCGAGATCGACGCGCGCAACCCGCGCACGGCCCGGCGCGCGCTCGCGAGCGGCCGGCTCGAGCCCTCGGTTCTCGTCTGGACTGCCGCCGCCGGGCTCGTGCTCTTGATCGTCGCGGCTGCGCAGCTCGCGCCGATCTGCCTGCGGCTCTTGCCGCTGGCGGCGCTCGGCATCTTCGCCTATCCGTTCTGCAAGCGCTTCTTCTGGGGCGTCCACTTCGTGCTCGGCGCGATCGACGGTTGCGCGCCGCTCGGCGCCTACCTTGCGGTCACCGGCCGCTTTACCTGGAGCGCGGTCCTGCTGTTCGTTGCGGTCACGATCTGGGTGGCGGGCTTCGACGTCATCTACGCCCTGATGGATCGCGAGGTCGATCTCGCGCAAGACCTGCGCTCGATCCCGGCGCGCTTCGGCGAGCGCAGCGGGCGCCGTCTCCCGCTCATGCTGCACGTGGCGATGGCGCTCGTCTTGGCGCTGGCCGGGCTCGCGAGCGCGGTCGGGCCGCTCTACTATGCGGGCGTCGCGCTTGTGTTCGTCCTGGTGTGGTACGAAAATCGCTCGTTCGCGACGGCAGCGAACGTCTTCGTGCTCAACGAACGAGTCTTCGTGAGCAACATGGTCTTTTCGCTCGGCTTCCTGGCGGCGACGCTCGCCGGTTTCTGGCGCAGCGCATGATCCGCCGGGGCTTCGTCGCCGGCGCCGGTGCGCTGCTGACCGCCGCGCGCACCCTGCCGGTCCGCGCGGACTTTCTCGACGAACCGATCGGGGGCAGCGTTACCTTCGGCGTGATCGCACCGCTTACGGGCGACGATGCCAAGCTCGGCGAGCAGATGGGCAACGGCGTGCGGGCCGCGCTCAACGAGGCGAACCGCCTGCACGGCGCGCTCGACAAACTCTATCAAATGCAGACCTTCGACGATGAGAACCTGCTCGCGTCGGGGCTCGTGCAGGCCGGCTTCGCGGCCGACAATCCGTCGATCGTCTGCGTGATCGGCCACCTCAGCGGCCGCATCACGCAGGCGGCGCTGCGGACCTACGTCGCCGACCGCATGGCGGTCATCGTGCCGGCGTCGACCTACGACGGCGTCACCGCGCAAGGCTACGGCAACGTGATCCGCCTGGTCACCAAGGATTCGAGCGAAGGTCAACTGATGGCGCAGTACCTGCGCAAGAAGATCGCGCCGAAAACGGTCGTTCCCGTCTACCAGGACGGCGATTACGGCGCCGACGTCGTCGCTGGCTTCCAGCAACAGATCACGGCCGATAAGATCGCGTCGGTCCCGGTCAGTTTCAGTTGGTCCAAACCCGACTATGCGGCCGCGGCCTCCGCGGTGCTTGCGCCCAAGCCGGATGCGGTGTTGCTGGCCGGCAACGCCGCCGATATCGGGCCGCTCGCCCCGGCCTTGCGGGCGGCCGGCTACAACGGGCCGCTCTTCGGCTCGGCCGGGATGTTCGACCCGGTCGTGACGCACAAATTCGCCTCGAGCCTCGAGGGGCTCGTGATCTCGACTTCGATGCCGCCGCTCGCGCTCGCCCCCTCCGACTATCAAATTCTCTCCGACTATGGGCAGAGCTACGGAGCGATGACACCGCTGGCCGCCTTCTCGTACGCAGCCGCCCAGATCGCGATCGCGATCGTGCACCGGACCGGCGCGACCGATCACCTGTCGTTTCTCCGAGCGCTCGACGACACGGCGACCTACCAGACCGTCGTCGGGACGCTGGCGTTCACCGCCGACGGCGACCCCTTCGACCCGGTCGTCTACTTCTATTCGGTCACGAACGGCGCGTGGAAGTTCGTCGCCCCCTCGCACCCGACCGGCTTCGTCCTCTAGTCTCGTCGCGGAAAGCCGAGCGGAAGCCGACCGCGCAGCATGGGACTGCAGGCCCTCGGTCGTATCGCTTCGTCGATGGTGATCACCCCGCAGGCGCCGGCGCCTGCGGCTCCTTCGGACGGTCGACCGCTCGCGGCCGGACTCTTTGCCGGTTCGCGGTCGCTGCGCGTACGCGGCGAACGCGTCTCGTTCGTCGCGTGCTGCCTCGCGGCCCCGCTCACGCTGGCGCTGGTCGGGATCTTCTTTCCGGTCGTCTCGCTTGCGAAGCTGCTCCTGCTCGCTGCCGGCGCCCTCGTCTTCGTGACGGCGGCGCGCGGCCGGCTGCTCGGGTCGAGCGTGCGGGTCGACGAACGCCAGCTCCCCGAGATCGCGGCGCTCGTGCGCGAAGCCGCGGCTCGCTTGGGAATCGAAGCGCCGCAGATTTTCGTGCGCGACGACCCCTTCGTTCCGATCGTGGCGGTCGGGACCGAAGAGCCGTACGCGCTCGTCATCTCGAGCCAGTATCTCGAACACCTGCGCGAGCGCGAGTTGGCCTTCCTGATCGCACGCGAACTCGGGCACATCGCCGCGGGCCACACCCGCTTGACCTCGCTGCTCAGCATCTCGGGGCGCGAGAATCCCGCCGTCGCGATCGTCTTCGGCGCCTGGTTACGGCGTACCGAGTACACCGCCGACCGGATCGGGCTCGTCTGCGCGCCCGATCTCGAAGCGGCGCTCGGCGCCGTTTCGATCACGACCTTCCACGCCGTGGGCCGGCGGATCGATCTGGCTCTACTCGCCGAACAGGGCCGTGATCTGCGCGCCGATCTGACGTTGCGCAGCGGCGAATGGGTCTCGGGGATGCCGTTTGCGACCGGCCGGATCGCGGCGCTGCGCAGCTTCGCCGATGCCCCGCTCGCGGCCGAGTGGGAACGCGCGCTCGCACTGGGAGCCGCGCCCACGGCCGCTGCG
>JBOHTX010000194.1:0-4256 GCA_050733855.1 Vulcanimicrobiaceae bacterium | reverse complement strand
CGCGTTGAAGTAGATCTTGCCTTGCGCGACGCCTTCGACCGACTCCCCGCGCCCGTTGATCAGAGTCGCTTCGTGGGTGATCGTGTCGAAGACGATCGAGTTGGCGTAGAGGATCGAATCCTCGCTGCGGTTGAGCAAATAGGTGTGGCCGGTGACGGTCAGGTGACGGACGCCGTCCCAATGCGCGCGGTCGCCGACGATCTGGCCTTCCTCGTAGAAGATGTGCACGTTGCCGGTCAGGTCGCCGGGTGTGCCGACTTGGGTCGAGCCGACCAGCGAATCGGCGATCGTCACGACCTGGTACGGTCCAAGCGTCGGGGCCGGGCTTGGCGCGGGCGAGGGGCTCTCGCCCGGCGCAGGCGAGGAGCCGACCGGTGCGAGCGAGGGCGCAGCGGTGCCGCGGATCAGATAGACGGGCGCGTTCGGATTGGCGGTCGGCGAGGCGCTCGGCAACGGATACGGCGTGGGGCTCGCTGCGCCGCTTGGGGTCGGCGGGATCAGTTGGCTCGGACCGCCGGGCAAGGCGCGCGGGATCGGAATGTTGGTCGGTCCGGGGCTCGGGCTCGGGCTCGGACTCGGACTCGGGCTTGCGGGAGCGGAACTTGGACTCGGGCTTGCGGGTGCGGAACTTGGACTCCCGCTCGGGCTCGGCGATGCTTGCGCGACCTGTTGCGGGGAACGCGCGGACGACGACCCGCCGCATTGCGAATCGGAGCGGAGCAACGCGAGCGCGCGAAGCTGGTGCGCGTCGAGGCTGGGAACGGCGAGCCCGGCCGCGAGCGCCGGCGCGAACCCTCGCAACAGCATGCCGCAGAGAGCGAGTGCGAGGCAAAACCGTCGCACTCGCCGCAACGGCCGGCTCAGTGTTCGACGCGCCGAAAGAGGACGAGCCCGGCGGTCCCCATGATCGCGTTGGGCACCCAGGCCGCAACGAACGGATCGAGCGCGCCGTTCTTGCCGAGCGCCGAAAAGGCCGCCATCAGGAGATAGTACACGAAGAGCAGCAGCACCGAGAGTGCGATGCCGAAAGCTTTCCCGAGATTGCGTCCCTTGCGGCCGAGTTGCGCCGAGAGCGGCAGCGCGAGCAAGACCGCAACGAAAGCCGAGAACGGGAAGGCCAGTTTCTGCGCGTAGAGCAGCTCGTCTTGGGTGAGCACCGAGCCGCCCTCCCCGGTCGCTTTCATGGCCTTGATCTGCGCGGCCAACTGCTTGGTATCGATCGTGAACGGATCGCTCGAGGAACTGTTGAGAAACTCGCTCGCGTTCTCACCGGCCGGCAGCGGAATCTCGGCCGACGAGCTGATGTGGCCGCCGTCGAACTCGCCGGTCGGCTTGAACTCGCTCACGCGCGGCTTGACCAAGTGCAGCGAGTCGCCGTCGATCCACGCTTTTTGAGCGTTGAGGACCCGGGTGAACGGCGTGGTCGCGGCCGGCTGGAAGATCATCACGTCTTCGAGCGTGCGGTGGTCGGGCAAAACGTTCCCCACGTAGATCACGTTGCCGGTCGCATCGTCCTTGCGGAAGAATTGTGGGATCACCGGGATCTGCGCGGTGTGATAGATGATTTGGTAGAAGGCCTTGCTCGAAATGTCCGAGGTCACCGGCGTCAACTGTTCGTTGATCGCATACGACAGCACGAAGATGCCCAGGCCGCACAAGAGCGGCGTGAGCGCGATCCGGATGAAGCGCACGCCCGAGGTTCGTAAGGCGTTGAGTTCGCCGTCTTGCGCAAGCCGTCCGAAGGCGAGCAGCGAAGCGAACAGCGCGGCGAACGGAAAGGCCAGCGGCGTCGTCAGCGGGATGCGAAAGACGAGGTAGCGCAGCACGAGGAAGATCGGGGCGTGCGCACCGATGATGTAGTCGGCCGAGAGAAAAAAGATGTTGACGAACTCGAACAGCAAGAACGCGCAGAAGGCGAACGCGAACGGCCCGATCAGCTCGCTTAAGATGTAGCTATCGAGAATCGGCAGGATGCGCGGCAGGCGCTGCCGACGGCGCGGCGAGGCGAACGGAGCGATCCGTAGAGTCTCGACGGCCATCGGTTCAGTGCTCCGCTGCGAGCAACTCTTGGACGCGCGCGACGTAGGCGCGCGTCTCGGGATAGGCGGGGATGCCCCCGGCGGCGTTTACGGCGCCGGGGCCTGCATTGTAGGCGGCCAGCGCCAGCGGCAAATCGCCGCGATAGCGCGCCAGCAGGTCGTGCATGTAGCGGCTGCCGCCAAGCACGTTGTCGAGTGGGTCGAACGGGTCGGCGACGCCGTATGCGCTCGCGGTCCCCGGCATCAACTGCATGAGGCCCTGCGCACCGGCGCGGCTGATCGCACTCGGGTCGCCGCCCGATTCCGCGTCGATCATGGCGCGCAGGAGCTGCGGCGACACGCCGTTCTGAGCGGAAGCGGTCGAGACGATTCCATCGAGCGACGACGTCCCGAGGTCATGCGGACCGCCGGGAACGAGGCCCCCGGCACTGCAGCCGCAGAGCGCCGCAAGCACGACGATTGCTCCGAGCGATCTCACGACACTCTGGCTTTCGGCAGCCCGGGTGACCGGCCTTCGGCCGCACGGCGTCTCATCGAGCTCTCATGTGGCGCCGCTTGCCGCTTCCAAACATACGTTCGTGGCAAACGTCCCGTTGCGCGCGCGCGTCCGAGCCGATATAGTGGAGAGAAGTGGTGGATGGTGGGTTAAAGTGGAGGTTGCTTCCCTGGCTCGCGACGTGCCGCGTTTCACCGGTCGCGTCGAGCATGCCCTCGACGACAAGGGCCGGCTCGTCGTCCCCGCGCGCTATCGCGAGCGCCTGGGCGCGGGCTTCATCTTGACGATCGCGGAGCCCGATCCGTGCCTCGCGCTCTATCCGCAGAGCACCTGGGAAGCGATTTGCGCCCGGCTCGATGCCGCGCCGCGCAAGGACGAGCGTTTCCGGCGCTTCGTCCGCCACCTGTTCGCGCACAGCGACGAGGTGACGTGCGACGCGCAGGGCCGTCTGCTCGTGCCGCCCGCCCTGCGCGCCTACGCCGGGATCGAGCGCGAGGCCGTCTCGCTCGGTTCGCTCACCCGGGTCGAAATTTGGGCGCGCGAACGGCTCGACGCGACGGTGCCGAGCCACGACGAAGCGGCCGCCTTCGCCGACGAGCTGGGGCTGTACTGATGAGGAGCGGGGCGACGAACCGCATGCCCTCGTTGAACAACGGGGCGGCGTGCCCCCCGTTCGCCCCCGGGCCGCCACTCGGCGGCCCCTTGGGGCCCAGCGCTGCCGGAGGCCCGACTGTGCGAAACAATGGGGCGACGAACCGCGCGTCCTCGTGCGGCTTCTAATGTGGCGCGGGGCGGACACGTTCCGGTGCTGCTCGCGGAAGCGCTGGCCGGGCTCGCGGTCGCGCCGGGCGGCCTCTATCTCGATGCGACCTTCGGGCGCGGTGGGCACAGCCGCGCGATCGTGGCGGCGGGCGGACGCGTGCTCGCGCTCGACCGCGACCCGCAGGCGCTCGTGCCGGACGATCTCGCCGCTGCGGTTACGCTCGTGCACGCCGATTTCTCCGAACTCGGACGCGTGCTCGCTGCACAGGCGATCGCGAGCGTCGACGGCGTGCTCTTCGATCTCGGCGTCTCCTCGCCGCAACTCGACGATGCGGCGCGCGGCTTCTCGTTCGCTCATGACGGACCGCTCGATATGCGGATGAGCGGCGAAGGCCCGACGGCCTACGATCTGCTCGCGCGGGCAAGCGAACGCGAGCTGGCCGAGATCTTCTTTTCGTACGGCGAGGAACCGCGGGCACGGCGGGTCGCGCGGGCGATCGTGGCGGCGCGCTCTGCGGGCCGGCTTCCGGAACGGACCGTCGCCTTTGCGGCGCTCGTTGCGGGCGCGCTGCAGGTGCGCGGGCGGCGCGAGCGCAACCATCCGGCGACCCGCATCTTCCAGGCGCTGCGCATTGCGGTCAACGACGAACTGGACGCCCTCGAGCGCGGACTCGACGCGGCGAGCGAGCGCACGCGGCCGGGCGGCCGGATCGTGGCGATCAGCTTCCATTCGCTCGAAGACCGGATCGTCAAGCATCGCTTCCGGGACGATCTGCGGCTGCGCCCGATCGTGCGCCGGCCGCTGCTCGCAAGCGAAGCGGAACGCGCGGCCAATCCGCGCGCACGCAGCGCGAAGCTGCGGATCGCGGAGCGAAGCGCATGATCGCGCACCCGCTCGAAGAGCTGCGCGAGCCGGCGCCTCCGCCTGCGCCGGTTCGCGCGCCGCGCACGGCCCGCAG
>JBOHTX010000193.1:0-4297 GCA_050733855.1 Vulcanimicrobiaceae bacterium | reverse complement strand
GGCGCGTCCCCATCGCAGACGCGCAGCGCCGCTTCGAGCGAGGAGCCGCCCGAGAAGACGGCGAGCCGGCGAAAGAGCTGCTGCTCGTCGGCTTCGAGCAGATCGTAACTCCAGGCGATCGCATTGCGCATCGTCTGCTGCCGCGCGGGCAGGTCGACGGCTCCGTCGGCTAGGATCGGCAGGCGGCGCTCGAGACGCGCGAGCAGCGCCCTCGGCGGCAAAAGCCCCAGGCGCGGCGCCGCGAGTTCGATCGCGAGCGGCAGTCCCTCGAGCCGCGCGACGATCGCCGCGACCGTCTCGCCGTTCTTGGCCGTCAGGGCAAAATTCGGCTGCAGCGCTTGCGCTCGCGCGACGAAGAGCGCGACCGAGGGGATCGAGCGCAGGCTCGCCGGGTCGCGCGCGTGCACGGCCGCCGGCAGCTCGAGCGGACGGACCGGAAAGAGCCGCTCGGCGCGCAGGTGCAGCGCTTCGCGACTCGTCACGAGCGCGCGAACGCGCGGCGCCGCCGCCAGCAACTCGGCGAGCACGCTCGCGGCCGGCATCAGGTGCTCGAAGTTGTCGAGCACCAGCAGCATCGAGGCGCCGCGCAAGCGTTTGACGACCGTTTCGTGGAGCGAACCGCCCGACGCTTCGCCGATCTCGAGCGCCTCGGCGATCGCGCCTACGACCCGCGCCGGCTCGACGGTGGCGGCCAGTTCGACGAAGACGGCGCCGCCCGCGAACTCGCGCGCAAGCTCGTGTGCCAGACGCAGCGCGAGGCTCGTCTTGCCGACGCCGGCCGGACCGCTCAGGGTCACCAGGCGCACGTCGTCGCGCACGAATAGCGCGCGCAGCTCGGCGAGTTCGGCGTCGCGGCCGAACAGCTCGGGCGCGGCGGGCAGACGATGCCCGGAGAGCGTCTCGTCCGGCGCGCCGGGTTTGCGAGCGGCCTCACGCAGCCGCCGGCCGTCCTCGTCCGAGAGCCGCAGCGCCTCGGCGAGCAGCATCAGGGTCACCACGCGCGGACTGCGGGCGAAGCCGGTCTCGAGGTCGCCGATGGTGCGCGCGCTCAAGCCCGCTCGCTCGGCGAGGGCTTCCTGCGAAAGCCCGGCCGCCGCGCGGTGGAGTTTGACGAGTTCGGCAAGGGATGGCGCGCCCAACGCGACCTCCGTTCGCGCAACCCGGCACTCGGCACTCTCGGTTTTAGCGTGCGAAATGAACGTCGAGCGTATGACCGAGCGCGTTCAGACCGCACTCAACGCGGCTTATCAGCGCGCGCTCACCGAACGTAATCCCCAAACGAGCCCCGAACATCTGCTGGCCGTCCTGCTCGAGCAAAGCGACGGGCTTGCGCCCGCGCTGCTCGCGAAGGCCGGCGTCGACGTGCGCGCCTTCACGCGCCGCGCCGAGGAGCTGGTCGCGGCCCTCCCGCGCCTGGGCGGCAGCGCCGAGCAGAGCCCGGCCGTTGCGCCCGCGCTGCTGCGCCTGCTGGCAAGCGCGGAAAGCGAAGCGCAGCGCCTGCAAGACGACTACGTCTCGGTCGAGCACCTGCTGCTCGCGATGACGCAGAACGGCGGCCCCGTCGGCAAACTGTTCGGCGAGTTCAAGCTCTCGCACGACGGGCTGCTCGCGGCGCTGCGCGAGGTGCGCGGCAACCAGCGCGTGACCACGCAAAACCCCGAAGGCACCTACCAGTCGCTCGAGCGCTACGGAGCGGACCTCACGCGCTTGGCGCAAGCGGGAAAACTCGACCCGGTGATCGGACGCGACGACGAGATTCGCCGCGTCATCCAAGTGCTCTCGCGCCGCACCAAAAACAATCCGGTGCTGATCGGCGAGCCCGGCGTCGGCAAGACGGCGATCGTCGAAGGGCTCGCGCAGCGGATCGTGCGCGGCGACGTCCCCGAAGGGCTCAAGAACAAACGGATCGTCTCGCTCGATATGGGCGCGCTGATCGCCGGGGCCAAGTATCGCGGCGAGTTCGAGGAGCGGCTCAAGGCCGTGCTCAAGGACGTCACCTCCTCCGCAGGCGGCATCCTGCTCTTCGTCGATGAGCTGCACAACGTGGTCGGCGCGGGCAAAGCCGAAGGCGCGATGGACGCCGGCAACTTGCTCAAGCCGATGCTGGCGCGCGGCGAGCTGCACCTGATCGGCGCCACCACGCTCGACGAGTACCGCAAATACATCGAGAAGGACGCCGCCCTCGAACGGCGCTTCCAGCCGGTCTTCGTCGATCAGCCCTCGGTCGAAGACACCATCTCGATCCTGCGCGGTCTGCGCGAACGCTACGAAGTGCATCACGGCGTGCGCATCAAGGATTCGGCGCTGGTCGCGGCGGCGGTCCTCTCGAACCGCTACATCGCCGACCGTTTTCTGCCCGACAAGGCGATCGATCTGGTCGACGAGGCCGGGGCCAAGCTGCGCACCGAGATCGATTCGATGCCGCAGGAACTCGACGAAGCCTCGCGCCGTACCATGCAGCTCGAGATCGAGCGCGAGGCCCTGCGCAAAGAAGACGATGCGGCCTCCAAGGAGCGGCTCGGCAAGATCGAGCGCGAGCTGGCGGAGCTGCGCTCACAAAGCGACGGGCTCAAGGCGCGCTGGCAGACGGAGAAGGCCGCGGTCGAGCAGCTGCGCACGCTGCGCGAACGGATCGAGCAAACCAAGACCGAGATCGAGCAGGCCGAGCGCCGCTACGACCTCAACCGCGCGGCCGAACTGCGCTACGGTACGCTTGCCGAACTCGAGCGCTCGCTGCGCGCCGAAGAGGCGAAGATCGCCGAGGGCGGCGCAACGCGGCTGCTCAAGGAAGAGGTCGACGAAGAAGATATCGCCGATGTCGTCAGCCGCTGGACCGGGATCCCGGTCTCGAAGCTGCTCGAAGGCGAGATGAAGAAGCTGCTGCGGCTCGACGAGGAGCTGCAGCGGCGCATCGTCGGCCAGGACGAAGCGGTGAGGGCGGTCGCCGAAGCCGTGATCCGCGCGCGTTCGGGACTCTCCGATCCCAACCGGCCGATCGGCTCGTTCATCTTCCTCGGACCGACCGGCGTCGGCAAGACCGAACTCGCGCGCGCGCTCGCGGCGTACCTGTTCGACGACGAGCGGGCGCTGGTGCGGATCGACATGTCCGAATACGGCGAGCGGCACTCGGTCGCGCGCCTGATCGGCGCACCGCCCGGCTACGTCGGCTACGAAGAGGGCGGCCAACTGACCGAAGCCGTGCGCCGGCGGCCGTTCTCGGTCGTGCTCTTCGATGAGATCGAGAAGGCCGCGCCCGACGTCTTCAACGTGTTCCTGCAGATTCTCGACGACGGGCGTTTGACCGACGGTCAGGGTCGCACGGTCGATTTCCGCAACGCGATCCTGATCATGACCTCCAACATCGGCTCGAACCGCATCCTCGATTTCACCGGCGCAAGCGAGGCCGAGTACGCGGTGATGCGGGCGACGGTGCTCGACGAGCTGCGCGCGCACTTCCGGCCCGAGTTTCTCAACCGGGTCGATGAGATCGTGGTCTTCCGCGGTCTGAGCGAGGCGGAACTCGGGCAGATCGTCGAACTGCAACTTGCACGGCTGCGCGCGCGCCTGGCCGACCGCCGGATCGAACTCGAACTGACCGAGGCCGCGCGCCGGCATCTGGTCAAGGTCGGCTACGACCCGGTCTACGGCGCGCGCCCGCTCAAGCGTGCGATCCAGCGGGAACTCGAGACCCCGCTCGGCCGCAAGATCCTCGCGGGCGAGATTCGCGACGGCCAGCACGTGCTCGTCGACTACGACGAGCGGGCAGGCGAGCTCGCCTTCACGATCGGCTTGCCGCGGCTCGAAGCGCCGGTTGGCGGGCGGTAGGCGAAACGCGAGAGGCCCGACGTACGTTCCTCGCCAAGGCCACCCTTACGCACTCTTCCTAACATAGGAGTTTTCGCCAATGAACCGTTTGTTCAGCGCCCTGCTCGCCGCCGCGTTCGTCCTGACCGCCGGCAGTTCGGCCTTCGCCGCGAAGGCGACCCCGAAGTCCCATTCCATGATGACGACCCACCACATGATGGCCGAATCGTGCCCCAAGGGTGAGACCTGGGTGAACGGCTATACGACCAAGAAGGGCGCAAAGGTCAAGGGTTACTGTCGCAAGGCGTCTGCCAAGAAGTAACGTCCGGGGCACGAAAGCGCCGGAGCCGATCGCAGGCGTTCGAGCGGTGAGAGCCCCTCGAACGCCTGCTTCGCATCATGGCGAACCGGTGACGAGCCGACGGCTGGGAGGTAGCGCGAAGCGCCCGAGAGGCGGCGAAGGCGCGCGCTTCTGCGTCGCCGCAAGCGATGC
>JBOHTX010000192.1:0-4312 GCA_050733855.1 Vulcanimicrobiaceae bacterium | reverse complement strand
GCGTCCGGGCGCGCGAGGACATGGCCCGCCGCACGCCGCTTGGCGAGGCGCTCGCGGTCGCGCGTGCGGCCGTCGCCTACCTCGCAGGCGCAAGCGACGCGCGCGACCTCTCCTTCGCGGGAAGTCTGCGCCGCTGCGAGCCGCTGGTCGGTGACGTGGATCTGGTTTGCAGCGCAACGCATCCGGCGGCGGTGCTCCGCGCCTTCGTCGCGTGGGAGCGGGCGGCGAGCGTGATCGGATTCGGCGAGACCAAGGGCTCGCTCCGGCTGGCGGACGGCCTGCAACTCGACCTGCGCGTGGTCGCGCCGGAGTGCTACGGAAATCTACTACAGCACATGACCGGTTCGAAGGAACACAACATCCAATTGCGCGAGCGGGCGGTTCGCATGGGACACAGCGTGAGCGAATACGGCATCACCGAGCTTGCGAGCGGTACCGTCTTCACCGCTCGTACGGAAGCCGAGGTCTACGCGCGGCTCGGGTTGCCCAACATTCCGCCCGAGATGCGCCTGGGGCTCGGCGAGATCGAAGCGGCGGCCGCCGGGGCGCTGCCGGCGCCGCTCGAACTCGCCGACCTGCGCGGCGATTTCCACATGCACACGACCTGGAGCGACGGGACCGATTCGCTCGAAGCGATGATCGCGGCCGCCGCCGCGCGCGGCTACGCGTACCATGCGATCTCCGATCACTCGCCGAGCCGCGGCCGTTACGGGAACTCGCCGGAGCGCCTGCGCGCGCAGGCCCCCCAAGCGCGCTCGCTCGCTAAACGCTACGGGATCGCGACGCTGTGCGCGAGCGAAGTCGACATCAAGGCCGACGGCTCGCTCGATTTCGACGATGCGTTCCTCGCCGAACTCGACCTCGCGATCGCAAGCGTGCACGACGACTTTCACCTCGACCGCGCCGCCATGACGCGCCGGCTCGTGCGTGCCTGCGAGCATCCGTTCGTGACGATCATCGGCCACCCGACGGGCCGCCAAGTCGGCAGTTATCCCGGCTATGCCTTCGACGAAGAAGAGGTCTTTCGCGCGGCCGCCCGGACCGGGACCGCCCTCGAACTCGACGGCCAACCGAACCGCCTCGACCTCCCGAGCAACCTGGCGCGCCACGCCCGCGAGTTCGGCGTCACCTTCGCGCTCGACAGCGACGCGCACAGCGTCGCCCAACTCGCCAACGTCGCGTTCTCCGTCGGTCAAGCCCGCCGCGCCTGGATCACCCGCGACCAGGTCCTGGGCGCACGCTCGCTGGCTGACGTACGCGCCTTTATCGCGCGCAAGCGCCGAGCGAAGCCGTAGGGTCGCCGAGCGATGTGGCAGCCTCGGCCGCTCCGGTTCAGCAGCACGCCGTCGTCGCATTGCCGCTGTGCTCCGCCTCGGCAATGACGACGTACGTCTCCCAGCGACGTCCGTCCGGATCGGTCGCCCAGACCTTATCTTGGATGGCGTAGCAGCACGTCTGTGCTTTCTCGACCTCGACCGGGTAGCCGCCGCCTTGCAGGCGCGCGATCGCGGCATCGACATCTTCGGACCGCTCGACGACGACGCCGTAATGTGCGCCGCCGTCGGCCTGCGCGCGGGGATCGGCGTCGAGCGCGAGTTCGAGTCCCGGATCGTCGGAGAGGAACAACGCATAGTCGGGATACTGCTTGGCGGGCTCGATCGCAAGCAGCGTACGGTAGAAAGCGACGCTTGCTTCGAGGTCGTGCGTCGCGAGGTTGAGATGCAATTTCATGCGAGTACCTTTGCCGGCAGCACGGACGCCAGCGCAGCTTCGAGTCGTGCGCGCGCGTCCGGAGCGAGGGAGTAGTAGCCCCAGGTGCCTCGGCGTACCGAGGTAATGAGGCCCACGTCTTTGAGGAGCTTCAGGTGGTGGGAGACCGTCGATTGATTGAGGTCGAGTCCGGCCGTGAAATCGCAGACGCAAACTTCGTGTTCGGCGCGCGCGAGCGTCGCGAGGATCGCGACGCGAGCCGGATCGGCGAGCGCCCGAAAGAGCGGCGCCTCGCCGCTGCGGTCCAGACCGTAGACCTGGGCCTGGGGACAACACCGTTGCATCGACATGCGCCGATTCTACTCGCTTGAATCTACCAATGTCAATACAGTGGTGGGACTCGTGCGGCCTGTCCGTATGCCCGAATCTTGACAAATTAGGTAGGAATACATATTGTAAATATATGAAAAGTAGGGTCGGCGAGCGTGGCCAGGTGACGATCCCAAAGGCCCTTCGTGAAAGCCTGGCGATCCGGCCCGGAACGCAGCTTGAGTTCACCGAGGAGGCGGGGGCGCTCGTTGCTCGGCGTCTCGAAGCGCGAGATCCGCTCGACGCGCTCGCCGGCCTGCTCCCACGAGCTGACGTCGGCGCCACGCTCGCGGCACTGCGTGGGCCGGTATGGTCGCCGGAACTCGATGGAACCGGCCCTGGTCACCGCGGTCGATAGCTCGGTCTTGCTCGACGTCCTGACCGACGATCCAGCGTTCGGTCGCGAATCGCTGCGGCGGTTGCGCGGAGCGCGAGGCGCCGGTGCGCTCGTCATCTGTCCGATCGTGTGGGCGGAAGTCCGTGGCTCCTTCGAGGATGCGGGTCGGATGGACGCGGCCTTCGCGGAAGCGGGGATCGGATTCGATCCGTTCGACCAAAAGTGTGCCGAGATCGCCGGAACGTCGTGGCGTGCCTACCGGCGCGGCGGCGGAACGCGGACCCGGCCGGTCGCCGATTTCCTGATCGGAGCGCATGCGCAGGTCCGAGGAGGGCGGCTGTTGACGCGGGATCGCGGCTTCTTTCGGCGTTACTTCGAGGCCGTCGAACTCGTCGGTTAGCGCGTAGAGCCGGCCTCAGGCCGCGGCTTTCGGCGTCCGATCCTTCGTTCGTGAGCGGCCGCAGCGGCCACTGGGCGCGCGTTGCGACCTGACCAAACGGGTTCGCTGATCGTCGATCTCGAAACCCAGATCGCGCAGCGCCGCGAATACTACAATGCCGAACAACGTGAACAACGCGCGGCTCTCGCAGTTCCCCGATTCGTTGCTCGCCGACCTCGAAATCGCCGGCGTCCGTCCGCGGCAGTTATTTGCCGCCCCTGCGGGCGAAACGGCCGACGTCGACGTCGCACACGCTCTGGCACCGGCGACGTAGTCGCAGCACGAAGCACGGGGGAGATGCCGCGGTGCAGGCGGCCTCGCTGCGGCACGCCGAAGGCCGCCGCATGGCATCGTGGCGTGACGTGCGCCGGGTCGTGGCGGCGTTGCCCGGCACGAGCGAGGGCACGTCGGCGAGCGGGCGCTTGTGGTGGGTCGTGCGCGGAAAGTCGATCGCGTGGGAGCGACCGCTGCGCAAGTCGGACCTCGCCGAGCTGGGCGAACGCGCCCCGAACGGCCCGATCTTGGGCGTGCGCACCGCCGACCTCGAGATGAAGGAGGCCCTGCTTGGGCGCGACTGCGAGGTGTACTTCACAACCCGGCACTTCGACGGCTATCCGGCCGTGCTCGTGCAGTTGCGCAACATCTCAGTCAACGAGCTCAAAGACCTGATCCTCGAAGCGTGGCTCGTTCGTGCACCCAAGCGCATGGCCGACGCCTACCTGCAGTCGCGCAAGAGCGCCGCACTACGGCCGGCGCCCGCGCGTCGCAAGCGTCGCCCGTAAGGAGCGGTAGCGCACGTTTCCGGGCGTGATGCAGTCGCCGACGCGGGCGTCGGGCTCGGGGGTGCGCCGGTACACGCGCACTGCGTCGAAGCTCGCGACGAGCGACATGCGCCCGTCGGTCAGTTCGCGCGCGATCTCGGGCCGAATCTCGCTTTGGAAGTACCCGTTGGGATAGTCGTCCGCGAACACCGCGAAATCGACGTAGGGGCAGAAGAAGATGCCGGCGTTGGGGTCGGCGAGCGCAGCGTGCACGAACCATTCGTCGTGCGTCACCAGATGCGCGCCCGGAGGAACGAGCGCGAGCGCGCGTGCGGCATCCTCGTGCGGATAGATCGGGCGCAGGTAGTGCAGCGGATGCAACGGATCGAAGGCAACCAGGAAGAGAACGCAGGCCGCGAGCGCGGTGCGATACCACGGATCGCCGTGCCGTGCGCGCCGCACGAGCACGGCGCACGCGCCGAGCAGCAGCCACGGAATCCAGAGCGCCGGGTAGTGCGAGCCCATCCGCCAGGCGATCGGATCGCTCGAGAGCAGCAGGCCGGCGAGCCCCGGGACCGCGAGCAAACTCCAGCGCGAGCAGAGCGGCAAGAACGCGAGCGGCGCGAGCGCTTCGAGCAGGTAGCTCAAGCGGCCGACGTCCGCGAGTGCGGCGAGGTGCGCGGGATCGCGCAGCAG
>JBOHTX010000191.1:0-4345 GCA_050733855.1 Vulcanimicrobiaceae bacterium | reverse complement strand
AGCGTAGCGCCCCCCGGTGGTGCGCACGGTCAGCGGGCGTCGGTCCCCGGCAGCTCCGCTGCCTCGGCGCTGACGCTGCGTGCGGCGTGCTCGGGGAGACAGTTCCAGCCGTTTCGTCCGAGCGCGTTGATCGGGCCGAGCAGGCCCGGCGCCGCCGAAGGCACGAGTCCGGCATCCGCGACTTGATCGAGCGTCAGCACCGAAGCCCGCGCGAACCCGGCCCCGAGCCCCGCGAAGAGGGCGAGCGTGGCGATGACGGCAACGCGTACGAACGTCCGAGCCATGCTGCCTCCGTTCTACGCCGGAATGGTGAACATTTGCTGAAGACGGTGACCTTCGTCGCGGCCCTGGCCGGCGCCGTCTTTTCGGCGAACGTTGCGGCGGCCGCGAAATCGACGGCCGCTCCGGTGCCTGCGAGTCCGGTTCCGGCGGCAACGCCCGCTCCGGCAGCCGCGGCGGCGCTCATCGTCGGAACCGTCCGCGACCGCGACGGCCGGCCGGTCGTGGACGCCGTCGTCGAAGCCCACGCTGCCGACGGGACGGCGGTCGGAACGGATCGCACGGACGAGCTCGGAACGTTCGCGCTCGCGCTCGAAGGCGCGGCCGCAACGGTCACCGTTCGCTGCAGGTACTGCGAGCCGTTCGCGCTCGCCCTCGAAGGACGGACGAATCTGGCGATCGTGGTGCGGCGCTATCGCGCGCTCGAAAGCGACCTGCCGAGTGCCGCGGACCTCGCGGTGCTCCCGGCGCCGCGGATCGCGGACGCGCTCGGGCTCGTTCCGTTCACGCTCCCGACCAGCGACGGCTCCGCGATCTCCGACCGCGGCCTCGGCGGCGGCCGCGGCCTGGTGCTCGACGACGGCGCACCCGCCTACGACCTCGCGACCGGCGATTCGGGGCTGCTCGACTTTCCCGACCGGACCGTACGCGCGCTCGCGCTCGCGCCGCCGAGCGACGCCTACCGCTACGGAAATTCGGCCGGCGGCGGCACGTTCGCGCTCGACCAACTCGACCCCGAGCGCAGCGACGCTTCGCTCGGAGCCGGCGGCGCGAGCTCGCTCGTCGCGCAGCCGATGCTCGGCACGCTGTTCCCGGCAGCCGGGCTCTCGGACGACGGCGGCACGCTCGCGCGGCGCGCCGATCTCGATCTCGTCTCCGGCTTCGCGGGCGGCCGCCTGCGGGTAGGCACCACGGCTGCTTCCGAAACGCTCGCAGCGCCCGGTGGCGATCTGCAGCGCAACCTCGATCTCGCGCGGCTCGCGTATGCGACCGCGTCGCGACGCTACCGAACCTTCGTCGCTCTGTCGGCAAGCGAACTGGCCGTCGCCCAGAACGGTGCGCTCGACTATCGTTCGAGCTATCTGGCTGGTTCGGTTCGCGTCGAGCATCCCGGCGCCGTGACGCTCGCCTTCGGAGCGAACGGCACGGCCCAGAGCGGCACCTATCTGGCGGACCCGACCGCGTTCGGCGCGCTGGTCGGCAACGTCGAAGCCGGGACCATCTATGCCGATGCCCGGGGCTCGGGTCGCGGCGGCAGCTTCGACGCGGCGTTCGCCGCCGTCGACGTCGGCGCGCGCGAAACGCTCGCCGCCGGAGGCGCGAGCGGCGCACAAACCGTGCTGCTCCCGTCGCTCGGCGGCACGGTGCCGCTCGGCGGCGGCTTTGCGTTCCGCGCGAGCTATTCGCAATCGCTGCGCGTTCCGACGCTACTCGAGGCCGACGCGCTTGCGGCCTCGTCGAGCGTTCCGCTCGAACGCGGCGAGCTTGCGCAGAGTGCGCTCGAATACGATCCCGGCGGGCGCGTCCGTGGCGAGGCGATCGCCTTTCGCGAGTTCTCGCAGGGAATCGGCGCGCGCCGGCTCGACGGTCTGGGCGCTTCCCTCGTGTGGCAAGTCGCGCCGCTCGTGAGCCTGCGCGTCTGGACGCTGCGCGACGATCCGTTCGATTTCGAGGCCCCGTATCTGGTCACGAGCGAGGTCAGCCGGCAAGTGCTCTGGGCCACCTACGCCAACGGCAACGCGCTGCGCATCGATGCGCTCGTCCGCCGCGACGTCACGGCAAGCGCGGGGACCGATCTCGACGGCGACCTCGAGCTTCCGCTCGCGCCGCACCTCGCCTTCGATCTCGGCAGCGAACGCCGCGCAGGCGAGCGCCGCTATCTCTTCGGCTTGCGCGCGCGCTGAACGCGGCGAGCCTGCGCAGCGTAGCGCCGGCGCCGCTGCGCGAGGCGGCTCGGAGCCGAATCAAAACGTTCAGAGATCCTTCAGAGTGCCCGCCTACGCTGCACCGCATTCACCTCTTCTCGCAAGAGAGAAAGGCTGTGCGATGCACCCACGTCTCGCGTATCTCGGCGGGCTCGCCCTCGCGCTCGGCTCGATCGTCGCCTGCAGCGGCGGCGGGGGTTCGGGCGGCGGCTACCACCCGCCCACCATGAGTCCTACGGCTCCGGCGACCTCGCCGCCGACGGCGGCGCCCCAAGTCGTCGACGTCGAACTTCCGCAGAACGGGATCGGTCAAGAAAACGATCCGACCTTCGGCTTGATCGGCGGCTACTCGCAGACCCAGTTCTCGCAGACCCTCGGCTTCGTGCCCGGCGCCCAGATCATGATCAAGAACGTCGATCCGAGCGGAATCCCGCACACCCTCGGCGACATCGGCACGCAGAGTTTCCCGAGCGGACAACCCGCCTCGCTCTCGTTCACCAAGACGAACTCGAACACGTTCAGTGCCGGCTGGCAGAGCGGTACGATCAACGCCGGACAGCTCGTCGGCCCGATCGCGCTGAGCGCCGGCACGTACTACATCGGCTGCGCGTACCACTACGCCTCGAACACCATGCGCGACGTCCTGGTCGTGGCCGCGAACGCGAAGCCCGGGCCGCAAGCAACCCCCGATCCTGCCCAATCGGCACCGCCGACCTCGCCGCCGGGAGGCTACTGATCCGATGAGCGGCAGCGTGCGGCGCGCTCCGGCGCTGCTGACCCTCTTCCTCGTCTTCGCGTGCGCCGGACCGGTGTTCGCCGCACGCGGGGGCGAGGATCCGCGGCGGATTCCCCTCGTCGACCAGAGCGGCGCACCGTTCCGGCTCGCGGACCTGCGCGGCGCCCCGGCCTTCGTGACCTTCATCGCGACCCGCTGCACGGACGCCTGCCCGATCGCCAACGCCGAATTCGAACGGCTCTCCGAAAGCGTGCGCGCGGCGCATCTCCGCGCGCACCTCGTCACGATCACGCTCGACCCCGACTACGACACGCCCATCGTGATGTGGCGGACGGCCCGCGAATTCGCTGCCGACGGCCGCACCTGGCGTCTGGTGAGCGGCAATCCCGCCAACGTTCGCGCGGAGATGCGCGCCTTCGGCGTGACCGCCGAAAAAGATGCGCACGGCATCCCCGACCTGCACTCGAGTTTCGTGTACGTCCTGGACGCGCGCGGCCGGCTGGCGCGCACCATGCCCCTCTCGACGAACTTTCCGGCGGAAGCGCTGGCTCTCGTACGTGCCCGCGCGATCGCCCTCGCAACAAGGCACGCTAGCTAGCGGCGCGGAAACGCGGGTACCGCTATGCGGCCCGGCAGCAATCGCGAGCTGCGCATCCTGAGCGGCGTCGCCGAGTTGCTGGGCGGCGAAACCGATTTGCGCGAGGCACTCGAACGGACGCTGGCGCTGGTCGCCGGCTTTCTGGGGCTGCGCACCGGCTGGATCTGGCTCGTCGATCCCGATACGCAGCAGTTTTACATCGCGGCCGCCTACCGGCTCCCTCCCTATTTGCGCGCGCCGGTGCGGATGGCCGGGACCTGGTGCCAGTGTACCGATGCCCTGCGTCAAGGCGAGCTGCGTGCGCGCAACGTCGACGTGATCGAGTGCACCCGCTTGCTGCCGGCCGTCAAGCGCCGGCGGACCGATCTCACGCAAGGTCTGCGTTACCACGCGACCATCCCGCTCTACTTTCGCGACCGTCCGCTCGGCGTCATGAATTTGACCGACCGTTCTTGGCGCGAACTCTCGCGCGACGAACTGCGCTTGCTCTCGACCGTCGCGCTGCAGATCTCCACGGCGCTCGAACGGGCGCGCCTGGCCGAAGCGGCGACCGGTGCAGCCCGCGCCGACGAGCGCACGCGGATCGCCCGCGAGCTGCACGATACGATCGCGCAACGCTTCACGGCAATCGCCCTGCAACTCGAAGGCGCGCTCAAAGGCTCCGCGCCGAGCGAGGGACGTTCGCCTGCAAAAATCGAGCGAGCCCTCGAACTCGCTCGCGACGGCGTCGAAGAAGCACGCCGTTCGCTCTTCGATCTGCGCTCCGCGCCGCCGGCAGGCAAGCCGCTCGCACAAGCACTGGCGGCC
>JBOHTX010000190.1:0-4355 GCA_050733855.1 Vulcanimicrobiaceae bacterium | reverse complement strand
GTTCCCCCCCGGACCGCCACTCGGCGGCCCCTTCGGCGCCATCGCTGCCGGGGTCCGGATTGCGCGAGCCTTCGTCGGGCTCGCCGCCGGAACGGTCGCCTGGGGGTGGGATCGCGGCCGGTTGCACGCCTGGCCTTTCGCTGCGCGGGCCGCACGCTCCCGAGCCGCTTCGGCGCTTGCGCGGGTTCCTTGTGTCAGGCACCATAGCAGCGCGGCCGGCGCGAACGCCGACCCGAGCGGCGCAGGGCGAAAGGCGGAGGGGAATGCAGCGGATCGTGATCGTCGGTGGTGGTTTTGCCGGGATGGCGACCGCGCGCGGGCTCGAGCGTATCCTCCAGCCGCAGGAGGCGGCGATCACGGTCGTCAGCAGCGAAAACTATACGCTCTTCACCCCGATGCTTCCCGAGATCGGGTCGGGGACGCTCGAGGCGCGTCACGTCGTCACCCCGATTCGCGCCGAGTTACGGCGCGCCGAGTTCGTTCTCGGCAACGTCTGCGCGATCGATCTGAAGGCGCGCTCGCTCGCACTCGAACATCCGGTCGTGCATTCTCGCTCGACCCTCGCGTTCGATCAGCTGGTGCTGGCGCTCGGGTCGGTCGTCTCGACCTTCGGTCTTCCCGGCATAAGCGAACGCAGCTTTCCGTATAAGACGCTCGAAGACGCAGAAGCGCTGCGCAACCACGTGATCGCGATGCTCGAAGTCGCCGCGGTTACGAGCGATCGGAAGGAACGGGCTCGTTTGCTGACGTTGGTTTTCGTCGGCGGCGGCTTTACCGGCGTGGAGGCGGCGGGCGAGATGTCCGATCTCTTCCGCAGCACGCTGCGCTACTATCCCACGATCGCGGCAAGCGACGTTCGCATCGTGCTGGTCGAGGGCGGGCCGACGCTGCTCCCCGATCTGCAAGCCGGGATGGGCGCCTACAGCGAGCGCTCGCTGCGCAAGCGCGGGATCGAGGTGCAGACCTCGCGGATGGTCTCCGGCGCCGACGAGCGCGGAATCCGTTTCCGCGAAGGTCCGCCGATCGAGACGGCGACGATCGTCTGGAGCGCCGGCGTGCGGCCTTCGCCCGCAGTCGCCGCACTCGGGATCGAAACCGGGCGCGGAGGGGCGGTCGTGACCAATCCCGATTTCTCGCTACCCGGCTACGAGGGTCTGTGGGCGATCGGCGACTGTGCGGCGATTCCGAGCCCGAGCGGCGCACCGTATCCCGCAACCGCCCAACACGCAATTCGCGAAGGGCCGGTGCTGGCGCGCAACATCGCGGCGCGCTTGCGCGGGCAGGCGACTGAGCCTTTCCGCTACGAAACGATCGGGATGATGGCGTCGCTCGGTGCGCGGCGCGGAGTCGCGGGCTTGCGCGGCCGCTTCCTGCTCACGGGCTTTCCGGCGTGGATCTTGTGGCGCACGTACTACCTGTTGCGCTTGCCCGGGCTCGACCGGCAACTGCGCGTCGCCTTCGACTGGACGCTCGGACTGTTCTTTCCGCGCGACATCGCCGAACTGCGCATGTCCTCGCGCGAAGAGGCGATGCTGCCGCCGGACGCGCTGCGCTCTCCCGCTTCCGCCGGGCGCTCGTCCGCGTAGAGCGGCGAGCCGCCAAGCAATCCGGCGCAGCGAGGGTATCGTTTCGAGAAGGTAGCGTGTACGCTACCATACTCGAGGAGGCAATTGTTCGTGAACATTTTCAAACGGGTCGGCTGGCTCGCGGCGCTCGCGGTGTTCGCCCTGGGGGCGCCCGCCATGGCCGCCATGATGTCGAATTCGATGGATCGCTACGGCGGCCCGGTCTATGCCGGTTCGCCCAATCTCGACGCAACCGCGGCGTTCGTCCGCGCCGGCGGCGGGGCAGCGAACTTCAACTTCGAGAACGCGCTCGTCTCGATGGGCGGCTCGAAACTGATCACCGCCGAAGTTGCGAAACTCACCAAGCAGTACGGCAAAGCCAACGTGACCTCATGGGTGCAAGTCTGGAACTTCGCGGTCCCCTACGCCGCGACCGAAGCGACCAACGCCGGCGTGAAGTTCCCGACCCCGCCCAGTTCGCTGAGCGGACACGCACTGGCCGCGAAACTCGTCGCTTTGGGAACGACCAAGGACGGCGTCTACTGGACCGGCCTGATGCTCGATCACACGATCACGCATAAGATCCACGACGACACGATGAATGCGATCGATGCCAAGTACGGCGTCGCGGCCGATGCCAACTACCATCGGATCACCGACCAAGCGATGGTCGACCTGGCGCACGCGCTCGGCGTCACCTCGGAGAAGACCGCTCCTTTCGCAGCCCCGGTTAGCAGCTAGCCCGGAGACCAAGCGGGGACCGGCGTCCGTTGCGGATGCCGGTCCTTCGCGTCGTCGATCAGTAATGTCCGAGGATGCGCGCCGTGCCGTGCAACGCCGCGAGCGTAGCGCCGAGGTCTTTCGCGGAAACCGAGGCGATCTCGCAGTAGAAGCGATACGTGAACGGCCGTTCGAGCGAGGGCCGCGAGACCAGCGTGCGCAGATCGAGCCCGCGATCCGCGAAGACGGTCAGCGCATCGCGCAGCGATCCCGGCCGGTTCTCGAGCACGAGCGCGATGCAAGCGCGGGTCGGCTGCGGGCGCGGCTCCGGGTTTCGCGCCAGCAAGAAGAAGCGCGTGAAGTTGTCGGCCACGTCTTGGATCGCAGGCTCGAGCACGTAGGCGCCGTAGCGCTCGGCCGCCAGCGCCGATGCGATCGCGCCGAGCGCCGGATCGCCCGCGGCGACGACTTCGCGGACGGCGCCGGCCGTATCGGCGACGATCCGCGGCGCCAGCTCCGGATGCGTTTCGAAGAAGCCGCGGCACTGTTCGAGTGCGACCGGATGCGAGCGCACCTCGCGGAGTCCGGCGAGGGTCGCGCCCGGCAGTGCGACCAGATTCTGCACCACGCGATAGACGATCTCGTCGACGATCCGCAGTTCGGGCGCCGACCACAGCAGATCGTAGACCCGCGGAACCGAACCGGAGATCGAGTTCTCGACCGGCAGCAGCGCCAGCGCCGTCGCGCCGTGTTGCAGGCCGCCGGCCGCTTCGTCGAACGTCGGAAACCCGCGTGTCTCGGCGCCGGGTACGAGCGTGCGAGCCGCATCGTCGCTGAACGCTCCCGGCTCGCCTTGATAGGCGATGGTCGTCACGGCGAGGGCAACTGCGGCGGCGTGCGCGGAGCCGCCGTCGCTCGGATCTCCGCATCGCCTTGCTGCTGGGAGGGCCCAAACACGGCGCCGTTCGAGCCGGTTGCGACGTGGAGAAAATAGGCGATCAGCCCCAGGAACGCAAGCGCGGCAAGCGCCACGATCGGAACGACGATCCGGGCCGGAAGTCCACGCGCTGGTCCGTTCTGCACAAACGCGGGAGTTCTCGTGCGGGCCGGCAAAGCCTCGATTCGTGCTGCCCGACGTTGCGGAATTGCAACTGCTCTTCGCTCGCCTCAACTACGAGCACTTCGGCGGCGAGATCCCGGCGCACCGGATCGCCTACAATCGCCGCTTCAGAAACTTGGCCGGGCGGATCACCTACCGGCCGCCGCTGATCGAACTTTCGCCGCGCCACTTCGAGCGCCGCCCCGAGGCCCTGCGCGAAACGCTGCTGCACGAAATGATCCACGCGTGGCTGCACGCGCGCAAGCGACCGGCCGGGCACACGCGCGCCTTCAAGGAGAAGATGCGCGAGCTTGGGATGCGCTCGATCTATCACGACCTCGCAACCCAGGACGATCGCTCACCAGCCCGCTTCCTGCTGCGCTGCGAGCGCTGCGGGCTCGAGCTGCCGCGCGTCCGCCGCCCGCGCGCGCCCGTCTCCTGCGGCCGCTGCAATCCGCGCCGTTTCGATCCGCGCTACCTGCTGCGGCTGGTTCCCGTCGAGTCGCTGCCGCATCCGCCCGACCTGCGCCGCGCCGCGCAGCGCGGTTTGCGTTAGACTACTGCACGCGGCCGATGTAGCGGCGGTCGCGGGTGTCGATCCGGATCAGGTCGCCGGGATTCACGAAGAGCGGGACGTTGACGACCGCGCCGGTTTCGAGGGTCGCGGGTTTGCTCGCACCGGTCGCGGTGTCGCCCTTGAAACCGGGATCGGTCGCTTCGACCCGCAACTCGACGTGTGCGGGCATCGAGACGCCGATCGGCGTGCCGTCGTGGACCTGCACGTCGACCTTCATCCCATCTTTGAGGAAATCGGCCGGCTCGCCGATCAGCTCGCGCTGCAGGGTCAGGTTCTCGAACGTCTCGTTATCCATGAAATGGAAGCCGTCGCCGTCGTTGTACAGCAGTTGCATCTCGCGGTTGTCGACGGTCGCGCGCTCGAGTTTTTCGCCCGCGCGGAAGGTGCGCTCGAC
>JBOHTX010000189.1:0-4367 GCA_050733855.1 Vulcanimicrobiaceae bacterium | reverse complement strand
CTTTCGCGCAAGGCCCCAAACTCGTTCCACGGCGCAGGGCGGCGCCCGTTGGCGGCCGCTTCGAGTGCGTCGAGTGCGGAGATCGTGAAGATGCGCCGAACCGGAATTGCGCGCTCGCGCAGATAGCGCGCGGCCAGCTCGACGACGCGGCGGCGTTCGGCGGCGCTCTCGTGATCGGCGATCGTGTGCGCCAGCGAAAGCGGTGCGGCGCGCTCGGCCAAGCGCGCGAAGACGGCGAGTTCGGCGTCCGAGAGCTGTCGCGAGAAGAGGGCGACGATCTCGCTGGCGGCCGCGGCGGAGGCAAGCGCGATCGCTTCGGCCTCGGGGTCCCCCGAATCGAAAGCAGGCGGGTGGACGAGCACGAGTTCGCGCGGATAATCCCAGGGCGTCTCGATCAGCACCGGGCTGCGCGCCGCCGCTGCGGTCGCATCGGCAAGCGGGATCGGTTGCCAGTGGCCGTCGCCCGCGAGTGCGGAGGCTCGTTCGCTCGGACCGTAGCGCACGTGGATTGGGAAGCGGATTTCGCTGCCGCTCGCATCGTGGACCAGACGCGTCCCGGCCAGGGCGTTGATCAGGCTCGTCTTTCCACGGCGCAATGCGCCGAAGACCACGACCCGGTAACGATTGGGATTGAGGCCGCGCGCGTAGGCGGCGGGGTCGAACGACGCCGAGGCTGGCGGCTCGGCTCCCTCCGCCGGTTCCCGGAGATCGGCTGCGCCGTCCGACGGCCGTTCGTCCGCCTCCGGTGCGAAGGCGAGCAGCTCCGCTTCGAGCGCCGCGAGTTCGGCGGCTCGCGTGGGCGCGCGCGCCTGCGCGGCACGGCGCGCGTCGTCGTCGTGCGCGAGCCGTTCGGCGCGTTCGTAGGGCGCGAGCAGGCGCTCGCGCAACTCCTCGCGCTCGCGCTCGAGTTCCCCGCCGAGTTCTCGGAAGAGCTGCGCGAAGCGCTCCGCAAGCGCCTGGGCGAAGGCGACGATCTCGCCCTCGAGCTGCGGAAAGAAGCTCGCGGAGAGATCGTGCCCGAGTTCGCGCTTCATGTACGCGTCCGGGCGAGCCGCGCCGAACGCACGCGCGACTGCGGCGACGAAAGCGACGGCCGGTCCGCTGAGCGCACCCAGAACGATCGAGGCGGTAATCCCGTAGTCGAGGTCGCGCGACCAGGCACCGCTGCCGAGTTCGCCGCCGAAGGCACGTGCGGTCCGCGCCGCGACGTCGAGTTCGCCGTGGGCGGCGGCCAGCCGTTCGAGCGTCCGTCCCGCGCGGGCCGAGACCTCGGCCGAGAACGCTTTCAAAAGCGGGGCGCAGGTCGCGTCGACGAGCGCGTGCAGGCGTTGCCGGTCGCGGAGCCGCTCGATCGCCGCGACCTCGAGGGCGCGCGAGAGCGCGCGGACCGTCTGCTCCGCGAGCGTGCGGCCCCAACCCTCGATCCAGGCCACGCCGGCGCCCGCGTCCGAAGCGAATTCGTCGCGTTCGCGCCGCAGGGCACGCTCGCGCTCGGCGAGTTCCGCTTCGGTACGGGCGCGGCGCGCCGCTCGCTCGTGCGGTTCGAGTTCGGCGAGCGCCTCCGCTCCCCGCAGGCGTGAGGTAGCGGCGCGGACGAGCGCAAGGGCGACCCCGGCGGCGCCGCGCGTGCGTGCGCTGCGCACCCGCTCGTCGAGCCGCCGTTCGAGCGTCTCGAGCAACCGGGGCACGCCGCTGCGCGCGCTCGCGGCGGCGTCGCCGGCCAGCGAGCCGAGCGCGTACTCGCGCGCGGAGACCGAGAAGACCTCGGCGCCGGGGACGAGCCGCTCAGCGCGCGACACGATCCGCGCGCGCGCGGCCTCCCAGGCCGGCCGGCCATCGGCGTCGGGCTCGCGCCAGCGGTCGATCTTCGTCTGCACGATGAAGATCGTCCGCACCCACTCCGAGATCAATCCCAAAAAGGCCGCGTCGCCCTCGGATAGCGGTTGCAGCGTGTCGATCAGGTACAGGACGGCGTCGGTGCGCCCGAGATATCTCAGGGTCGCTCGCCGGTGCGCGGGGTTTGCGGAGGCGAGCCCCGGCGTATCGGCGATCACGAAGCCGCGCGCAAGCAGCGGGGCATCGAGACCGATCTCGACCAGTTCCGGCGCCTCGCTTTCGTCGGCGAGTGCATCGTGCAGCGAACCCGGGGCGTCGTCGCCGACGGCGACGAAGCGGCCCAGACGCTCGAGCGGGATGCGCTCGCTGCGTCCCGAGGGAAAGTGCGCGAGCGCACCATCTTCGCTCGCATGGCGGAGTTCGACGATGGTGGCGGTCGTCGGGTTGATGTCGGTTGCGAGCAAGCCGTGCACCTCGTCCCGTTCGTCGCGTTCGGTCCGCCCGAGCAGCGCGTTGAGCAGGTACGATTTGCCGCTCGAGAACTCGCCCGCGACCGCCAGCGTCACCGGGCGCGCGAGCCGTGCCGCGACCGCGTCGAGTTCGGCAACCCCTCGCGCTCGGCGCTCCGGGCTCGTCAGCTCGTCGCGCGCGAGCGCCGCGCGGGTCGCGGCCAGCAGCTCCGGGAAACTCGCCCGTTCGATACCGCTCAGCGCCCTCGGATGATCGCCAGCGCCTGGTCGCGCCGGCCTTCCATCTGCTCGCGCGTGTCGCCCTCGACGTTGAGTCGCAGCAGCGGCTCGGTGTTCGAAGGGCGGACGTTGAGCCACCAGTCCTCGCCCGCGACCGTCACACCGTCGAGGTGGTCGATGCGCGCTCCCGCAAACGCTTGCTCGAGCGCGGCCAGCGTGCCGGGGATGTCGTCGACCCGCGAGTTGATTTCGCCCGAGCGAACGCGCCGGTCGATCGGGGCGATCGTCTCGCTCACGGTGCCGGCCGAATTGCTGAAGACTTCGAGGCACTGCAACAGCGCGATCATTCCGGAATCGGCGAACCAGTTGTCGCGAAAGTAGAAATGCCCCGAGTGTTCTCCCCCGAAGACGATGTTCTCGGCGCGCATCGTCGCCTTGATCAGCGAGTGGCCGACCTGCGAGCGTACCGGAATTCCGCCCGCCCGCTCGATCGCTTCGGGGACGCTGCGGCTGCAGATGAGGTTGTAGAGAATCTTTTCGCCGGGCACGTGCCGCAAGGTGTTGATCGCAACCAGTGCCGTCACGATGTCGCCGCCGACCAGCGCCCCCCGTTCGTCGACGATGAACATGCGGTCGGCATCGCCGTCGAAGGCGACCCCCAGATCGCAGCCGTTCGCGAGGACCGCGCGCTGCAGATCCGCCATGTTCTCGGGCTCGATCGGGCTTGCCGGATGGTTCGGAAAGGTGCCGTCGAGCTCGAAATAGAGCGGGATCACGCGGCAGGGCAGGCGCGCGAAGACGCGCGGGACCGTCAACCCCGCCATCCCGTTGCCGGCGTCGATCGCGAGCGTGAAGGGCTTGATGGCCGCACGATCGATGAAACCCAGGCAGTGCGCCGCGAACTCGTCGAGCACGTCGCGCCGAACGATCGTTCCGCTCCTGGCTGCGGCGGGCCCCAGGTCGCCGCCGGCGATCCGGTCGCGCATGGCGGCGAGCCCGGTTTCAAGCGAGAGCGCCTGCGCTTGCGGTCCGGTGAACTTGATGCCGTTGTACTGCGCCGGGTTGTGCGAGGCCGTGATCATGGCGCCGCCGTCGAGCCCGTACGCGCCGACCGCAAAGTAGAGCGCATCGGTCGAAACCAAACCGACGTCGACGACGTCGGCACCGGCTTCGCCGACGCCGCGCGCCAGCGCCTCGAACAACGCCGCGCCCGAGGGCCGCATGTCGCGCCCGATTGCGATCCGGCGTGCGCCGATCTGCGCGACGAACGCGCGCCCGATCGCGTAGGCAAGCGACTCGTCGAGTTCGTCGGGATAGATTCCGCGGACATCGTAGCTCTTGAAGACCCCAAGAGTCGCAAAAACCATCGCTGCGGCGCTTCGTTCCGGCGCCGCGCGCTCCTCGCCGATAAACTCCTCGATCGCGGCGCAGACGGCGTCGGGCTCCTCTTCGTGCGGCAAGAGCCCTGAATTCGCAAAGGTGATCGAGCGCCCGTTGGGCACCAGGCGCACGTATTCCGCCGCAGCGGCGGGCGGGTTGATGCGTTGCGCGCGCTCGCCCCACAGCACGAGCAGCGGCGCCTCGAGGAAGGGCAGATCGCGCGCGAGATCGCAGTTGAGCGCGCCTCCCACGAACGCCGCGGGCACGAAGCGGGCGCCGCGCTGATGGGCGAGTGCGTAGTAATGATCGACGATCTGCGGCGTCGCCGAGGCCGGATCGCCGTAGGTGCGGCTGCGCAGGTTGTAGCCGATCGAAGGCCGCGAGGCGAGCATATTGAACGCGCTCTCGCCCTGGAGCGGTGACCGCAGCAGCTGCTCGATAACGCGCCGGCCGGCGCCGGGC
>JBOHTX010000188.1:0-4380 GCA_050733855.1 Vulcanimicrobiaceae bacterium | reverse complement strand
GCGCGAGGCGTGCGGCCGCTTCCTGCGGCGAACGCCGCGGGCGCAACGCGATCGTCAGCTCGCAGCGCTCGTCGCCGAGGAGTTCCCCGATGCGGGTCGCGGCCGGCGCGCTGCGCGCGCTCGGTGCAAACGGAATCCGCGGTTCGAGGGTCGCGGGCGAGGCCGTCGCCAGTTCGGCCGCGCTCGGTACGGCGCTCCCCTGCAAAAACGCGGCGAGCATCGAGTTGACGCACTCGGGCGCGTCTTGCTGCACGAAGTGCGAAACGCCGGGCAGATAGCGCACGGTCAGGTCGCGCACGTAGCGTTCGGTTCCAAGGGTCGTCTCGACGGTGAGCGCAGCATCGTTCTCGCCCCACACCAACAGCGTCGGCACCTCGATCGGCTGCGCTTGCGCTTCATCGAATGCGAGCGTGCCGTTGCGGACCACGGCGCGGTACCAGTTCACCATCGCGCGCAGGGCGCCGGGGCGAGCCGCCTCGTTGCGATAGCGCTCGAGCACCTCGGGCGGAAAGCGCGCCGGGTCGCAGCCCGAACGGACGAACAGTTCGCCGACCAGACGCGCGCCGTCGACGCCGAGCAGCGCTTCCGGGAGCACCGGCAGCGCGAAGAAGCCGACGTACCACGAACGCTGCCGCTGCGCCCGGCCCGCAAGCTCGCGCCGGAATGGGATCGGATGCGGGCCGTTCATCGTCACCAAGCGCTCGAGCGGCCGCAGACGGCGCATCGCGAAGAACCAGGCGAGGATCGCGCCGAAGTCGTGCCCGATCAGGGTGACCGAGCGCGCGCCTGAAGCGTCGATCAAGCCCGCGACGTCTTCGAGCAAACGATCGAGCGCGTAGTCCTCGACGTTCGGCGGCCGAAAGCTGTTGCCGTAGCCGCGCAGATTGGGCGCCCACACCCGGTAACCGAGCCCCGCCAGCAACGGGATTTGATGACGCCACGAGATCGCATGTTCGGGAAAACCGTGCAGCAGGAGTGCCAGCCGCTCGCCCTCGCCCGCGATTGCGGTCTCGAAGGTGTGGCCGTTCGCGCGAATCGGGATCATGGGAGGCAGGTTCGCGAACTCGGGCGCCGCACCGCTCGCACGATGGACGAGCAAGCCGCCTTCTACGAGGCACTCGACGAGACGCACTACCGTTCCGGGGCGGCGACGATGAGCCCCTGGGACCCGCGCATGCAACACGGCGGGCCGCCCGCGGCGCTGCTCTGGCATGCGCTTGTGCGCGCCCATCCGCGCGACGACGCGCGCCTCGCGCGCTTTACCCTCGATTTTCTCGGCCCGATCCCGCGCGCGGACCTCGAGATTCGCAGCGAGGTCGTGCGTCCCGGGCGGCGCGTGGAATTGCTCGAGGCGACGCTCGCCGTCGCCGGGCGCGCGGCGGTCGTCGCGCGCGCCTGGCGGATCGCTTCCGCTCCCGAACTTGCGAGCCGCCTGCCGCCGCCCGCGTCTCCACACCCCGCGCACGCGCTCGCCGATGCGCGCGAAAGCGCTCTCGGACTCGGGCCTCCGAACTGGCCGTACGGACGGGCAATCGCGTGGCGCTTCATCGAACGCCGCGACGGCAGCGGGCGCGCACGGGTCTGGACGCGCTTGCAGATCCCACTCGTTGCCGGACGCACGACGACGCCGCTCGAACATCTCTTGGTCGTCGCCGATTCCGCAAACGGGCTCGCCGCGGCCCTACCGATGGACGAATGGTTGTTCGTGCCGCCGGGGCTCGGCATCGTGCTGGCGCGCGCGCCGGACGGCGACTGGCTCTATCTCGACGCGCGGACGCGCCTGGCCGGCGACGGCCTCGGCTTCACCGAGATCCGTTTCGGCGACCGCGCGGGCGAACTCGGCATCGGTGCGCAGCCGCTGCTCGTCGCCCCCCGCGAACCCGCGAACCTCAGTGGCGGCTGACGATCAGCGAAGCGATCCCCGCGAGCGATCCCAAGAGCGTCGCCCACGAAGCCAACATCGTCCCGACCGACCAGCGAAAGCTGCGCCCGATCTTCGCATCGAGCCGGGCGCTCGAGTCTTCGATTTTGGCGTCGAGGCGCAGGCCGAGGTCGTCGACCTTCTGTTCGATTCGGCCGAGGCGATTTTCGAGCACGTCGATCCGCTTCTCGTTCAATGCCGACGCCGTCTCGAGGTTCGCGACGCGCGCGATCGGGCCAGCGTCACGCGGCCGCGATCACGCGACCGCGGCGAGCGGACGCAAGTCGCAGGCGACGGGCGAGCCGACGCGATAGGTGCTGCCGGCATGGTCGCGACGTACGCCCTCGCCGAGCGTGCGCGCGGCCCGCCGTTCCGACCCGGCGATCACGCGGCGCTCTTCGGCGTTGTCGTAGTGCCGGTCGAAGGTCGCGCCGTCGCGCGCGAAACGGCGCGGGTGCGTGGTCGCCTCGATCGCGTGATCGACCTCGTGGCCGAGCCCGAGCGCCGGTGATTGCCGCCCGCCGGCCGTGGTCCGCAGGGCGCTGTAGGGATCCCAGTCGATGGTGTGCGTTGCGGGGTCGTACGAATCGTCGTTTCGTCGATCGAGACGCAGGCGTAGCGGCACATTGGCTCGTTCGAGTTCGGCGAAAAGCCGCCGTTCGCCGCGGTCGCGAGCGAGGTAGTGCTTCGCGGCCTCGTAGTCCGCAAGCACGCGCCGAGAAAGTTCGAGCGAGCCGAGGTGCATGTCGCCTCCCAATCGCGACCGTGGCCCGAGCCGGCAAGGGGCCGGACGTGCATCGCGCCGGGCGCGCCTCGGAGGCGGCTGCGGCTGTACTAAACCACGAGGCGGACGGGCCCGGCACCGCGGGGCGGCGTAGGAGAGGGCGATGTTGCCCATGCTCCTGCTCGCGGCCGCCCTGCCGGCGCCGAGCCCCACTCCTTCGCCGACACCGCAACGCCTGTTGGGCCTGATCCGCGCGGTCTTTCGCTCGCACCGTCCGCCGCCGCCGTACGAGGTGTACACGATGGAGCGCAAACAGCTCAACGACCGCGGCTTCCCCGATTTCGCGGGCAGTTACACCTACAAATACTGGGTTCGCACGAGCGACGATGCCGCGCTCAAACGGCACGTCTACCGCGGCGATTTCCGCGGCACGCTCGAGTTCGACCGTCCGGCCTTCAACGAGGCACGCGACCCCGGCCCGCCGACGGCCGACGTCTTCGCGCCGGCGCCGGTGACGCCGCGCCCCGTTACGTTCGTGCCGACCCCCGAACCGGAAGGCACGCCGCTGCGAACGATCGCGACCATCGTCGTCGCCGCCGAATTCGATTACCACGTCGTCTCGGTCGAGCCCGAGGACGACCTCCTGCATCTTGTGCTGACGCCCTTACGCGATCCCGAACGCAACCGGCTGCGCCAGCTCTGGGTCGATGCCAAGACGCTCGAACTCGAGCGCTTCATCGCAACCGACCGCCTGTTCGTCGAAAACGACAAAACGTATCCCGTCATCTTCGATTGCAAGCTCGATCGCCTCGCTGCAATCCCGGTCGTCACCGCCTGCTACGGAACGGTCCACGGCGGGTACCAAGGCGACGGCGAGAACGTCGACTTCGCCTTCACCGACACCAGCTTCCCCACGTTCCTTCCCGCCTGGTATTTCGATCCCCGCGACTACGCCCAACACCAAACCGACGCCCCCATCTGAGTGCCGCCGCACGAACGAAGGCGCACGCTCACTTGGGATGAGGAGCGGGGGCGGCGGCACGTTCTCCCTCGGGGCGTGCAGCTCGGCCGCGGAGCCGACGAGGAGCGGGGCGACGAACCGCACGCCCTCGTGCGGCTTTCAACGGATGGTGAGAGCAGGCGAGTGCACGAGTAGCGTTCGCGCACGAAGCGCGAACGCGGGCGTCCCCGAGGGGGAACGTGCCGCCGCCCCGCTCCGGGCCCTATCGATGCGAGGGCGAATTCTCGATGGCGACGACCTCGCGAAAACTCTGCCACCCATCGCCTTGCGCTTCGAGCTCGTAGCGCGTGTTCGAATGCGGCCTGACGTGCGTGCATACGCGTACGCCCGAAGCGGCCGCGACCGGGAGCGGGACCTCTCCCCCCGGCGAAGCGTGAACCGCGACCCGTTGCGCATGCGCGACTTGCAAACAGAGGGTCCCAACGCTGGTGAGGCCGCTCCGCAACAGCCGGAACGAGAGGATCTGCGGCGGCACCGGCGCGTGCGGCGGCACGGCGACGGCGGCCGCCCCTCGCAGGGCAACCTGCTTCGCGGCGAGAGGCGACTTCGGTGCGAGCGTTGCGGTTGCCGCCCGAGCCGGCGGGCTGCGAGTGGGAACGGGCACCGCAGCGAGCGTATGCGCGGGCCGCGGGGCGCGAACGACGACTCGCGCGATCGTCGACGGGACCGCGCGTACCGTGGGCCGACCGGCGGTGATGTCCGGCTGCGCAAGCG
>JBOHTX010000187.1:0-4391 GCA_050733855.1 Vulcanimicrobiaceae bacterium | reverse complement strand
ATGTGCGTGCGCTTCCGGCGGGACCCGATGGCAGACACGGGCATAAATCCTACGCAACGCGACAACTCTCTGGCGTAGGGAGAGCATTCGGGCGAGCCTAACGAGAGGCTTGTGTCGCCAGAACTTCCGAAGACCTACGATCCGGCGCTCGTCGAGCCGGCGCTCTACGAGCGCTGGCTCGCGTCCGGCGTTTTTCACGAGGAGCCCGATCCGGCGCGGCCGCCGTTCGTCATCTCGATGCCGCCGCCGAATATCACGGGGCGCCTGCATCTCGGCCATGCCTCGACCTATACGCCGATGGACGTACTCGTTCGCTATCATCGGATGCTCGGCGAGAACGCGGTCTGGCTGCCGGGGCAAGATCATGCGGCGATCGCAACCGAAGCCGTCGTGGTCCGCGAACTGCACAAGGACGGGCTCTCGCGCGAGGCGCTCGGACGCGAGCATTTCGTCGAGCGCGTCTGGAGCTGGCGGCGCGAATACGGCGGCGCGATCTCCGATCAGTTCCGGCGGCTCGGTTTCGGCGCCGACTGGGCTCGCGAGCGCTTCACGCTGGATGCCGGGCTTTCGGCCGCGGTCACCAAGGTGTTCGTTGCGCTCTACCGCGAGGGCCTGATCTATCGCGGTACGCGCTTGGTCAACTGGGACCCTAGCTCGCAGTCGACGCTCTCGGATGCCGAGGTCGAGAACGTCGAGCGCGAGGGACTGCTCTATTTCGTTCGGTATCCTGGTGCGGACGGCGGACCGGCGCTCGAGGTTGCGACGACCCGTCCCGAGACGATGCTCGGCGACGTTGCGGTCGCGGTCCATCCCGGCGACGAGCGCTATCGCACGCTGGTCGGGCGGGAAGTGATCTTGCCGCTGGTCGGCCGGCGTTTGCCCGTAATCGCGGATGAAGCCGTCGATCCGAGCTTCGGAACCGGCGCCGTCAAAGTGACGCCGGCGCACGATCCGCTCGATTACGAGATCGGTCTGCGGCACCACCTCGAGATGCCGAGCGTGATCGGTCTCGACGCTCGCATCAGCGAGAGCGCGCCCGAAGCGTACCGAGGGCTCGAGCGCTTCGTCGCGCGCGAACGGATCGTCGCCGACTTGCAGGCGTGCGGCGCGCTCGTGCGCAGCGAACCGCATCGCTTGCGCGTGCCGACGAGCGAGCGGAGCGGCGACGTGGTCGAACCGCTGCTCTCACTGCAATGGTTCTGCAAGATGGAGTCGCTCGCGGCGGCGGCGCTCGACGCCTATCGCGGCGGCCGCATCCGCTTCGCTCCCGAACGTTTCGGGCGGACCTTCGAGGCGGGGCTCGCCGCGATCCGCGATTGGAACGTCTCGCGCCAGATTTGGTGGGGACACCCGCTGCCGGTCTGGTACGGCCCGGACGACGAGCCCGTGGTCGCGGAAAGCGAAGAAGAAGCGCACGCGCTCGCCCGCACGCGCTATGGGAGCCAGGTCGAGCTGCGCCGGGATCCGGATACGCTCGATACCTGGTTTTCGAGCGGCCTTTGGCCGTTTTCGATCCTCGGCTGGCCCGAGCGGACCCTCGAACTCGCGCACTGGTACCCCAACCAGGTGATGATCACGGCTCGCGAGATCATCTTTCTGTGGGTCGCGCGGATGGCGATGCTCGGACTGCACTTCGCGAACGACGTCCCGTTCCGGCAGGTCTTCATCACCCCGCTCGTGTTCGATATTCACGGCCGCAAGATGAGCAAATCGCTCGGCAACGCGATCGATCCGCTCGAACTGATCGAGCGCTACGGCGCCGACGCGCTGCGCTTCGGCCTCCTGCGCCAGATGCGGCTCGAATCGCAGGAACTGCGTTTCGACGAGCGCGCCTGCGACGAGGGGAAGCGCTTTGCGACCAAGATGTGGAACGCGCTGCGCTACCTCTGCAGTTTGCCCGAAGGTTTGCCCGCGGCACTCGCGCTCCCGCCGCACGCACAGCTCTCGCTCGCCGACCGCTGGATCCTCGGCCGCGTCCGCGACGCGGTCGAGCGCGTCGGCGGAGCCTTCGAGCGCTTCGAGTTCGGGGTCGCGACCGACGCGCTGCTGCAGACGATCTGGTACGAGTACTGCGACTGGTATATCGAGTCGACCAAACTCGCGAGCCCGACGCGCTCGGCCGTGCTCTCGTATGCGCTCAACGTGCTGGTCCGGCTGCTCCATCCGATCGCTCCGTTCGTGAGCGAAGCGATCTGGCAAGCGTTGCCGCACGACGGTGAGACGATCGTCACCGCGAGCTGGCCCGATCCCGCCGAGATCCCGGCGGACGACGCTGCGGGGGCCCGTTTCCAAACGCTGATCGACGTGGTCGGGCGAGTCCGTGACCTGCGCGCGGAACTCGGCCTTTCGCCGCGGGATCGCCTCGAGATCGAGGTCCCGCCCGAACTGGACGACGAGGCTCGCGCGCTGCTCGCCCTGCACGCGCATGTGACCACGCTCGAGAATCCGGCGCTGGCAGGCCGCGCGGCCGAGCCGTTGCAGGCGATCGTCCCGCGCGCACCGCGCACACTGCTCGGCGAACGCCTCGTGCGCGAAGTGGCGCGGCTCGATGCCGAGGTGACCCGCGTGGAGCGCAAGCTCGCGAACGAGAACTTCGTCGCGCGCGCCGACCCGGCGGTGGTCGCCGGCGAACGCGCCAAACTCGAAGCCTATCGCGCGGAGCGCGCGCGGGCCGGCGCCTCGCTCGCCGAACTCGAGCGCAGTGCCTGAGATCGCAAGGGAGCGAGGCTCCGCAAGAGAAGCCAGCGCCCGTGGGCAGCATCGCTTGAGCAGCGGCGCAACGAACCGCACCCGGAGGCGAATGGGGGGCACGCCGCCCCGTTGTTCGTCGCAGTCCCATCTTCGGCACCATCGGGACCCAATGGGCCGGCGAGTGCCGGCCCGGGGGCGAACGGGGGGCACGCCGCCCCGTAGTTATCCAAGTGGAGTCTTCCGCCGGAGAACGACGCCGATGGGCCGGCGAGTGCCGGCCCGGGGGGGAACGGGGGGCACGCCGCCCCGTTTTCAATGAAGACCCTCGAGGCGCAGCGCGAGCGGACGCTGATGTCGGCGCAGCAGATCGATCGCGTGATCGCGCGGCTCGCGCATCAGATCATCGAGCCGGACGACGCTCAAGCGGGCGTGGTGCTGATCGGAGTCCGCCGCGGCGGCGAGCACCTGGCGCGGCGCATTGCCGCCAAAATCGCCGAGATCGGCGGCCCGCCGCCCGGCGTCGGTTTTCTCAACATCAACCTCTATCGCGACGACGACGTGGCGCGCGTGCTCCCCGAATCCGAGATCCGCGACGAGCTTGCCGGCAAGGTGGTGGTGATCGTGGACGACGTGCTGTTCACCGGCCGCACGATTCGCTCCGCGCTCGATGCGATCACCGATCTCGGGCGTCCGCGCGCGATCCGCCTGGCCGTGCTCGTCGACCGTGGGCTGCGCGAATTGCCGATCCAGGGCGATTACGTCGGCCGCTTGGTTCCGACCAGCCGCAGCGAACGGATCGACGTGATGCTCGCGAAAAACCCGTCTCCGAGCGACCGGGTCATCTTGCGCAGCGAGGACGATGCCGGCGCGTAGCCTGCTCGATCTCGACGACCTCGATGCGAGCGAGATTGCCGCGATCCTCGAACGGGCGCGAGCTTTCGAGCGCGCGCCGCCACCGCGCGACCTACTGGCCGGCGTCGCGATCGTCAATCTCTTCTTCGAACCGAGCACGCGCACGTACGTCTCGTTTGCACTCGCGGAAGCGCGGGTCGGCGCCGACGTGGTCGCGCTACCGCCGGGCGCGTCGAGTCTCGGCAAGGGCGAGACGATCGCGGATACCGCGCTGACGCTGGCCGCCATGGGCGTACGCGGTATCGTCGTCCGCCACCCGGAATCGGGTTTCCCCTATCGGCTGGCTGAATCGTTCGAGGGTCACGTCATCAACGCCGGAGACGGGCGCCACGCGCACCCGACCCAGGCACTGCTCGACCTCTCGACGCTCGAGACCGAATTCGGACGGCTGGCGGGCCTGCGAGTCGCGCTGGTCGGCGACATCCTGCACAGCCGGGTCGCGCGCTCGAACGCGCTCGGCTTGCGCACGATGGGCGCCGAAGTGACGCTGGTCGGCCCGCCGACGTTGCTGCCGGATGCGATGGCCGCGGAGGGCCTGCGCATCGCCCGCGATCTCGACGCCGTCCTGCCCGAGGTCGACGCCGTGATGTTGCTGCGCATCCAACGCGAGCGGATCGCGGCCGGCGTGCTCCCGTCGCTCGACGATTACGCGCGCAACTACCGGCTCGACGGCCGCCGCCTCCGCCTGCTGCGCAAAGGGGCGATCGTGATGCATCCCGGCCCGTACAATCGCGGCGCCGAACTCACCGAAGAGGTGCTCGCCTTCCCCGGCTGGCGCTACGCACAAC
>JBOHTX010000186.1:0-4465 GCA_050733855.1 Vulcanimicrobiaceae bacterium | reverse complement strand
CCGCTCGCCTTCCACCCAAGCGCTGCCGCCGAGATGAACGGCCCGCTCCCCGGCCCGCATCCGCGCGTCACGATCGCAACCACGAAAGGGACGCTGATCGTGCGCCTCTACCCCGAATGGGCTCCCTCGACGGTCGCTAACTTCCTCGCGCTCGCCGCGCGCGGTTTCTTCGACGGCAACCGCTGGTTCCGCGTCGTCCCCGATTTCGTCGTACAATCCGGCGACCGCACCAACACCGGCAACGGCGACGCCGGCTACACGATCCCCGCCGAAGAAAACCCGGTCGAAGAAGACGCCGGTATCATCGCGATGGGCCTCGACTACAAAGGCACGCACCCGCTGCGCGATTCCGCCGGCACCCAATTCTACCTCACGCTCTCACCGCAATATCACCTCGACCGCGACTTCTCCGTCTTCGGCCGCGTCGAATACGGCCTCCCGATCCTCGCCCACCTGGTCGAATCCGACCGCATTTTGAAAATCCGCCGCATGAGCGACGACTGAAGCCCCGCTTGCCAGCAGCGACCCCGAGTCGCGAATCAGCGCCCGAGCAACGAGCGCAACGCGAACAGCAAGTTCGCGCGCCGTTCGGTAACCCGCCGATAGAAGTACGCCGCCCAATGCGTTCCGTACGGCACGTACACCCGCACCCGATACCCCTCGCGCACGAGCGCCCGCTGAAGATCCGGCCGCACCCCGTACAGTTGTTGAAACTCGAAACGCTGCGAATCGATCCTCCGCTCGCGCGCGAAGGTTTTGACCGCCGCGATCACCCGCTCGTCGTGAGTCGCGATCGCGGGCAAGGTCCCTTCCGCCAGCAACGATTCCGCTAAACGCAGATACGCGCGCCGAATCTCGTCGGGCTCCGGGTACGCGAGTGCCCGCGGTTCGCGGTACGCGCCCTTGCACAAGCGAACGCGCGCGCCGAGCGCGATCAGGCGCGCGACGTCGTCGGGCGAGCGGCGTAAGGCAGCCTGAATCACGGGCCCCAGGTTGCGGCGCCGCGCAAAGATGCGCTCGAAGAGTTCGAGGGTCGCCGTCGTGAGCGCCGAGCCTTCCATATCGATGCGCACGAACGGGTCGGCGAGCGAACTCGCGCGTTCGACGACTTCCTCGACCAACCGCTCGCAGGCGGCCAATTCGACCAGCAAGCCGAAGGCGCTCAGCTTGAGCGAGACGTTGCTCTCGAGGCCGCTGCGCGCGAGTGCATCGAGCAGCGCGACGTATTGGTCGCGAGTGCGTTCGGCTTCGCGCAGATCGCGCACGTCTTCGCCGAGGAAATCGAGGGTTGCGCGCATCCCGGCGTCGTTGAGCCGGCCGACGGCGGCCAGCGCTGCGTCGATCGATTCACCGGCGACGAAGCGTCGTGCCAGGAAAAAGCAGCGCGCTTGCAGAGGCCCCTCCGGCGCGAGGATACGTTCGATCACGGTCATCGCGCAGAGCCTTCGCGGGCGCCTCGAAGCAAGACCTTCGCGCGGGAGCCTGCGACCGTGCGGGCGTAGGTCAGGCGCGGATGTGGCACGTAGCCTGGCGCGTCGCGCTGATCGCCTTCTCGCTCGCGCTGGACGTCTTCGCGGTTGCCGTCGCCATCGGGATCCGCGGCGCGCCGCTGGGAGCGAAGGTGCGGCTCAGCCTGGCCTTTGCCGGTGCCGAAGTGCTGATGAATCTGGTCGGCGCCGGGATCGGCGCGCTCCTCGGGAAACTTTTCGGCGAGATCGCGGCCTACATCGGCTTCGCGGCGCTGGCCGCGACCGGAATCTACGTGATCCTCGAAACGATGCGCGGCGGAGAAGAGCGGCGGCTCGATCTCTCGCGCGGGTGGGGGCTCGCGGTCGGAGCGCTCTCGCTCAGCGTCGATTCGCTGGGCGTCGGCTTTTCGATCCTCTATATCGGCGCACCGCTTGCGCTGACGCTGGCGGCGATCGCAGCCGCATCGCTCGTTTCGACCACGCTCGGTTTCGCGCTGGGACGATTCGTCGGCAGCGCGGTCGGCGGCCGGGCGGGGATTCTGGCCGGGATCGTGATGGTTGCGACCGGGATCGCCTTTGCCTATTTCCGCGCGGCCGGCGTGCCGTGAGCGGGTTGCGCTTCGCGTGGCTCATCGCGCTCGCGTACGCGCTGCTGTACGCCGTGCTCGGCGCGGTGCGCTATGCGACCTTTCATGCCGGGTCCGATCTGGGGCTCTTCACGCAAGCGATCGCAAGCGCGGCCGCCGGGATGCGCGACACGCCGGAGGGCGGGAGCCACTTCACCTATCACTTCTCACCGGTCCTCGCGCTGTTTGCGCCGCCGCTGCTGGCCTTTCATTCGCCGCTCGTACTGGTCGCGATCCAAGCGCTGGCTGGGGCGCTCGTCGTGCCGCCGCTCTACCTGATCGCGCGCCGCCGCTTCTCCGAGCGCTTGGCACTTGGGGTCGGCGCGCTCGCGGCGGTGTATCCGCCGCTTGCGGGCGTCACTTTCGCCGATTTTCACGAGAACGGTTTGGTTCCGGCCGCGACCGTGTGGCTGCTGTGGGCGGTCGATGCGCGTCGCTGGGGTTGGGCTGCCGCCGCTCTTGCCATCGTGCTCTCGATCAAGGAAGATCAGGCGCCGATCGTGGGGTTCGCGGCGCTGTGCGGGCTCGCGTTCTACGCGCGGCGGCGGGATCGCGTCGGGCTGCAGTTTTGTGCGGCGGCGCTAGTCGCCGCGGCCGCCGTCTTCGTCCTGTTCTTCGGGGTCGTGCGGCCGCTGGCGGGCGCGCGCGGCGGCTGGTCGCCCGAGCATTTTTACAATTGGGGCGGTCGCGATACCGGCGCGACGCCGTGGTACTCGATCGGCCGTCCCGCCTACGTGCTCGAGGCGCTCGTGCCGCTCGCGTTCGCGTGTTGCGTGTCGCCGGCGTTCGTGCTGGCTTTGCCCGGATTCGCCGAAGACGTGCTGTCGCACGATTCGATCACCTACACGATGGGCCAGCATTACGCGGCGGTCTGGATTCCTTACCTGCTGTTTGCGTGGGTGCTCGGGGTCGCTCGTCTGCACGCGCGCACTCCGGCGGTCGCGCGCAATTTCGTGCGCGCGGCCTGGGCGCTCTCGCTTGCGATCCTCGTCTTTGCGAGCCCCACGCATTGGGGACACTACCTGCGGCTGCCGAACCGTCACGACGCCGAGCTGGCGCACTTCCTCGCGCGCCTGCCGCCCGAGCTTGCGGTCGGGACCTCGGACGATCTGTTCGCGCACCTGGGCTTCGATCCCAATGCGCAACTCGGACTGGAACGCGATCCGCCCTACGCGCTGTTCGCGCAACCGAGCCAATCCGCGCTCGCGCTGCGCTGGCTGCCGGTCGTCGAACGCGGAGTTGCGGACGGGCGCTATCGGGTCGTGCGCGAGCGCGACGGAATCGCGCTCTACGAGCGAGAAAGCGCGGCCGGTGGACGCCGCAGCAGCGCTCCTGGCCGTCGCGCGCCGTACGGGCGCGTCGTCGTTTGCGGTCGTGGGCACGAGCAAGAATGCGGGCAAGACGGTCGTCGCGCAGGCCTTGCTCGAGGTGCTTGCGCGCGAGGGTGCGCGCCCGGGGCTCGCTTCGAGCGGGCGCGACGGTGAAGCGCTCGACGCCCTCGAAGGAACTCCCAAACCGCGCTTCCGCTTGCATCCCGAAACCTTCGTCGCGACCGCGGGCGCGCTCGTGCCGCGCAGTCCGGCGCTCGAGATCGTCGAACGGACCGATGAGACGAGCGCGCTCGGACCGATCGTGATCGGACGCGTGCGCGCGCTCGGAACCCTCGAGATCGCGGGGCCTCCGCAAGCTGCGGCGCTGCGCCGCATCGTGCGCCGTTTGGGGACGCTCGGCGCGCGACCGGTGGTGATCGACGGGGCACTCGATCGCTTGGCCGCGCTCGCCGGCGGCGACGATGCGATCGTGGTCGCCGCCGGTGCCGCGAGCGCCCCGACGCTCGGCGAAGCGCTCGACCGCATCGAGGCACTGGTCGCTCGCTTGCGCCTGGCGGCCTTCGATCCGGCGCGCGCCTTCCTGCGGATCGAGGGCGCGCTGACGCTTTCGGCCGCGAGCGCGTTCGCACGCGCGGACGAAACGCGTCAAATCGTGGTGCGCGATCCGACCCGCATCGCGCTCGGCGGGCGCCCGTTCTTGGCGCTTGCGCGAACGCTCGATCTGCGTTGCGAACGGACGCTGCATCCCGTCGCCTGCACGGTTGCGCCGCTCGGTCCGAACCGCGCCTTCGATGCGCGCGCTTTTCTGCGCGGCGTCGCCGAGCGCACGGACCTTCCCACGTTCGATCTGTACGCGGGCAGCGCCGCGTGAAGCTGCCCTGGGATGCGCCGAGCGCCCACGCGCTCGGTCTCGAGCGCCTGCTCGCGGAGATCGCGCCGGTCGCGGGCTTCGGACGCATCGCGCGCGAACGCGAGCGGGCCTTCGTGCGCGGTGACGAGCCGGCGGCCCGCGCTGCGATCGAAGCGGTCGAGCGTGCGG
>JBOHTX010000185.1:0-4492 GCA_050733855.1 Vulcanimicrobiaceae bacterium | reverse complement strand
TGCGTGCGCCGCGACCTTCGCGCTCGGAGTGTCGCCGAGCGCGGCCCAAGAGACCGCCTTACGAGCTTCGTGCCAGGTTCCGGCCGCTTCGGCGGCGATCAGCCACGAGGTCGCCGTCGATTATCCCGAACTTGCGTGGATGCAGGAAGCATCCGGAACGACGCTGGTCGCAATCGACCTCTCGCCCACCGGTACCGTGGTAACCGCGAGGATCGCACGATCGTCGGGCAGCCCGCTGTTGGATCGTGCCGCGCTCGTAGGCGTTCGGCAGCAAACGTTCGCGCCGCAAATCGTCGACTGCCGGACGATCGGCGGAACGTATCTCGTAGCCTTCGACTTTCCCGATCCCGTCTAGCTGACTCGCCTCACGCGCGCGGCTCCGAGTTCGCACCGGAGGAGCCGCGCGCGAGGCGGGCAGCGATCTGGCTGCGCGAACTCACGCCGAGTTTGGCGAAGATCGAAGCAAGGTGGTTCTCGACGGTGCGTTCGCTGATCACGAGTTGCGAGGCGATCGCGCGGTTCGCCATGCCGGATGCGACGAGCAAAGCGACCTCTCGCTCGCGCTCGGTCAGCTCGGTGCGTGAACGCGCGCGGCGCGTCGACGGCACGAGTGAGTTCTCAATCCGCTGCGCGTCGCAGGCGTCGCCGATACGGCGATAGAGCTCGAGAGCCTCCTGAGAGCGTCCCGAGAGTTCGAGCGCTACGGCTCGCTCGTACGGGAGCCCGAGCGCGGCGAAGCTGGATGCGGCACGTTCGGCATGGGGCCGGGGATCGCCGTCGGCGGCGCGAGCGGCGAAGGCGTCGACGAGCGTGACGAGCGCCTTGCCGGCAGCGTTGTCGTGGGGGAGCGCCCAGGTCGCAAGCAGCGAGCCGATGCGCGCGAGGTCCCCCACGGCGCCGTGCAGGCAAAACGCGACGGCCGTCCAGGGCGCAGGTCCGATCCCGACCGGCTCGAGCGCTGCCAGAGCACGTTGCACGATCGCGTGGGCTCGGTCCGGTGCTCCACGCCGGGCGTACCACTCAGCGAACGCCGCGCAAAGCGGCGCGATGCGTCGCGTCTCGCGGCTGCGAAATGCCGACTCGAGAAGTTCCTCGCGTGCGAACTCCTCCACGAGCGAAGCCTCGCCGCTGCGCAAGCCGAGCACGATCGCCGGGCTCGCAAGCGCAATCCGCAAGGCCCCCAATTTCGGATCGGCGTCGTACGTGCGGACCGCTTCGACGGAATTCCGAGCGCCGCCGTAATCGCCCGCGAGGAGCTGCATCGAAGCCAAACCCGCGAGCGCATAGGCCTCAAGCCCCGGCAGAAAGCGCTCGCGGGCTAGCGCCGCAGCCGATTGAAAGGCGGCTCCGGCAACTTCGAAATCAGCGAACGGTGTCGCGACGAATCCGAGGTTGAGGCGGGCGTTGGGTTCGCTGTGAAGATCCGCGACCGTAGCGGCGAGTTCGATGGAGCGACGATAGTGCGCAATCGCGGCGTCGTGCTCGCCGCGTAATTCTTGGACGAGCCCCCACGAATTGTGGTATCCGACCTGGTGGCCGGCCGGGCGCTCGCCCCGAAAGGTACCGGCTTGCGCGAGAAATTCACTTGCCCGCTCTGCGTCGCCTCGCCGAGCATGGTGATTTGCGACGTGGACGATGGCGGCAAAGCGCAAGGAATGTTCCGGGTGCCGACTCGCGATTTGCAGCGCCTCGAATCTCCAGAGCAGCGATCGATCCATATCGCACAGCAGCCAGTACTCGCGGGCGATATTCGACGTGAGCGCTACCAGTTTTTGCCAGTCGTCTCCGGTGCGATAGTACGCGAGCGCGCGCTCGAACGCTCGGATGGCACGTTCGGGCGCATTCGCGATCCGCAGCATGTTGCCGAGCTTCTCGTAAACGCGCGCCTGCGCTTCGCTCGCATCGGGCAAAAACTCGAGCGCGCGCTCGTAGAACGTCGCCGCATCATCGTAGGCCAGGCGATCGCCGGCAAGTTCGCCCGCACGCTCGTTGAAGGTGGCTGCCTTCTCGCTCACGCGAGCCGCCCACCAATGGTAGGCGAGTTCGTGGATCAGATCGGCGGCATCGGAGCGTTGCTCGAGTTGCGTCGCGATGCGCGCGTGCAGGGGGCGCGCTTCGACCGTGAGCAGTTCGGAATAGAGCGCTTCCCGCACAAGCGCGTGGCGGAAGGAATAGCGGACCGGCTCGCCTTGCTCTTCGACGATCAACTGCAACTCGCGTGCCCGGCGCAGAGTTGCGACGATCGCGTCGACACCCAGCCCGCTGATGCGCGCCAGGAAATCGACCTCGAAACGACGACCAAGCACCGCAGCTTGGATCAACAGAGCGCGTTCAGGCTCCTCGAATAGCGCCAACCGATCGAGGGCTGCGGCGCGTATGGTCGGGGGAAGGTCGATCGATCCGCGGCCCGTCTTGCGTTCGACCCCGGCTTTGAGCAGCTCTTCGGTAAAGAGCGGGGAGCCCTCGGCGAGCGCGACGATCTCGTGCAGCGTCGTCTCCTCGAGGCGAGTATGGCCCTCGAGAGCGGAATGGACGAAGGCCCGCATTTCGCCGGCGGAAAGCGCACCGAGTGTAATGTGCCAAACCGTGCCCTCGCGCTGCAGTCGACCGAGCGCCGCGGTCAAGGGGTGTCGCCGGTGCAGTTCGTCGGTACGGTACGAGAGGAAAAGGACGAGCTTCGTTGCGGCGATCTTCGTGGAGAGATACTGGAGGCAGTCGAGCGACGCGAGATCGGCCCAGTGGAGATCGTCGATCGCAACGACGGTGGTTTGCGCCTCGCCGAAACGGCGCAGCGCTTCGGCAATGGCAGCGAATTGGCCGCTCTGCTCAGCGCCCGCTTCCGGCGGGGGCCGGGAAGGGTCCGGCACGCCGTAGATGCCCGGAAACCAACGGGCGAGCGCCAGGCGCAGCGGCGCCTCGCGCAGGACGCGCGGGTCGCCGATGTCCAGTTCGCGCAGAACCTCCGCCAGTGGGCCGAGCGGTGACTGCCCGTGTTCGAAGCACTGCGCGCCCACGCATCGCGTTCCCCACTCTGCGAGCGCCTCCGCAACGCGTGCGAGGAAGCGAGTCTTGCCGATGCCCGCGTCGCCGGCGACCAGCACGATCGCGCCTTTGCCCGCGGCGGCCTCCCGGCACCGGTCCAACGCGAGCTTCAGCTCGTCGTCCCGTCCGATGAAGCGGCGACAGCACACGGGTGCGGCAGTCATAGGCCCTCGGCCCGGCTTTCTAGGCGCTCGCCGCACCTCATCTAGGGGGTTCGGGCGCCGAGGTAAGTGGCGGCGCGCCCATGATCTGAGTGGTTTCCCCGAGGCGAGCAGCCCACGCGCGGGCTACGATGGTTGCCGAGGAGAACGAGTTGCACGACGTATCTCGCCCCGCGAACGGCAACGGCTATCGGCTGGCCGCGCTCGCGTCCGGCCGATTCGCCCTCCTCGTCGCCGTGCTCGTCATTGCAAGGCTCACGCTGCCGGCGCACGGCGCCTTGGGCGTCGATGTGCGCAGCGTGCTAGGCTATGAGCCGCCCCGAGACGAGGTCGATCGCGAGCGTCCTTACGCGGCCGTCCGCTATCACTCGGCGCTTCGGGATATCGCTCGCGGCTGCTACCACTGCGCGGTTCGTGACCTTCGCGCCGCGCTCGCGCTCGCGCCCGACTATGCTCGCGCGCAAGTCACGTTGGGCGTGGTGCTGCTTCGCGCCGGCAGACGCGAGCAAGCGCGCGGCGCATTCGCCGCCGCCGCGCGCAGCGCTCGCGATGTTGCACTCCACAATCTCGCTGCATCCTTGCGCGATTCGATCGCGTTGAGGGGTCTCGCGCTAGCTTCCGGAGGGTGCAAGCAACGTAAAGGCGCCTTGGGTTGCGACCCGTTCGCCCACGCGCAGACCGCTCGCAATCTCGGCTTTATCGGGGTTGCTTGCGGCAACCACGACCTTGCGCGAGCTGAAGCGACCGCCGGACTCCACGAACACGATCTCCTCACCGCTTTGCGGATCTTGCACGATTGCGCTCGCCGGCAGCACGATGCCGCGACGATGGGCGGTGGTGATTGTCGCCGAAACCGCGTCGCCTGCGATCGCGCCCGGCGGGATGCCGTCGACGACGATCGTCGATGCTTGGGTCGCCGGGTCGACCGCCGGCACGACCGCGACCACGCGCCCGAGCGACGAGCCGCTCGAGGCGGAGCCGACGAGCGCGAGTGAGACCCGATCGCCGACGCGAATGGCGCGCGCTTGATCGGCGGGGACCGCGAGCGTCACCTCGCGGCGCATCGGCGGTCCCAGCTCGATGACGGGCGTCGTCGGGTCGACGGCTTCGCCGGCGCGCCGCAGAACCTGGAGCACGACCCCGTCGTTCGGCGCGCGCAAAATGCCCTGCGCAAGCGCGATCTGCGCCGCTTGCAGGCGCGCCTGCGCCGACGAGACTTGCGCGCCGAGTACGTGGCCTTGCGCTTGCGCGGTCGCAAGCGCATTTTCCGCCGCGGCGACGTCCGCGCG
>JBOHTX010000184.1:0-4533 GCA_050733855.1 Vulcanimicrobiaceae bacterium | reverse complement strand
CCTCTCGGGGCACGCGTCGCTCGTGCGGCTCGGCGCAAACGAAAGCGCCTTCGGTCCGTCGCCGCGGGCGCTCGCCGCGATGCAACGCGAGCTTGCGCACGCGGCCTGGTACGGCGATCCGGAGTCGCTCGAGCTGCGTGAAGCGCTCGCGCGGCGCCTGGGGATCGCTGCCGATACGCTCGTCGTCGGCGCCGGAATCGACGATCTGGAAGGGCTGCTCGTCCGCGCCTACCTTGCACCGGGCGCGCTCTGCATCGCCGCGCTCGGCACGTATCCGACCTTCGCCTACCACGTTGCCGGTTACGGCGCACGCCTGGACGGCATTCCGTACGAATCCGACGGTGCGCTGCCGCTCGAGGCGCTGGCGGCGCTGGCAAGCGAACGCGGCGCCGCCGCGATCTACCTCGCGAACCCGGATAATCCAAGCGGCAGCTTCGTGCCGCGCGCGCAGCTCGAACGGTTGCTCGCGTACGTTCCGGCCCCGATGCTCGTCGTGCTCGACGAGGCCTACCTCGAATTCGCGCCGCCCGAGGAGATCTTGCCGGCCGGCTACGACGATCCGCGCCTCGTCCGCCTGCGCACGTTCTCGAAGGCCTATGGTCTGGCCGGATTGCGGATCGGATTCGCGTTCGGCAACGCCGCGCATGCGAGCGCGCTGAATGCGATCCGCACGCAGTTCGGCGTCAACCGGATCGCGCAAGCGGGGGCGCTGGCGGCCCTCGCCGACGACGCCTACCTGGCCGAAGCGATCGCCGAGAACGCGCGCGGCCGTGACGCCTACCGCGCGCTGGCCCGCGAACTCGGTCTCTCGACGCTCGCCTCGCACACCAACTTCGTGTGTTTCGATCTCGGCTCGCGGATGCGCGCCGAGGCCCTGGTCGAGGCACTCTTGCGGCGCGGCGTCTTCGTGCGCAAGCCCGGCCTTGCGCCGCTCGATCGCTGCGTGCGCGTCACGGTGGGGAACGGCGCCGAGCGCGCGGCCTTCGCAGCGGCCCTGCGCGGCGCGCTCGCCGAACTCGGCGCAGCGGAGGAGCCGCGGCCAGCGGTCCCGGTGACCGGAGGCGCGAAGGAGCGCCGTCCCCCATGCGCCACGCCGTCGTCTCCGACATCCACGGCAACCTCGAAGCGCTAAGCGCGGTCCTGGCCCGGATCGCGCCCGACGATCGCGTGCTCAGTCTCGGCGACATCGTCGGCTACGGGCCCGATCCCAACGCCTGCGTCGCGCTCGTGCGCGAATGCGCGAGCATCGCCGTGCTCGGCAATCACGACGTCGGTGCGATCGATAACCACGCGCTCGATTCGTTCAATCCGGCCGCGCGCGAAGCGATCGCCTGGACGCAAGGCGTGCTCTCTTCCGAGCACGAGGCCTGGCTCGATGGGCTGGCCTACGAGCACCGCGAGCCCGCCTTTCTGATGGTTCACGGGGCGCCGCAGAACTATTTCGAATACATCCTCGATAAGGAGGCCGCGGCCCGCGCCTTCGCCGCGACCGACGCGCCGCTCGTCTTCGTCGGTCACACCCACATCGCCGAATATTACGCGCTTCGTCCGGACGGGGCGATCGCGCACGAACACCGCCAGCACGGCGGCACGCTCACCCTCGAAGCCGGCACCCGATACATCGTCAACGTCGGCAGCGTCGGGCAGCCGCGCGACCTCAATCCCGAAGCCTCGTTCGCATTCTACGAACCGGACGAGTCTCGCATCACCTGGATGCGCGTCCCCTACCCGATCGCCCGCACCCAAGACAAAATCGCTCAAGCCGAGCTGCCCGCCCTGCTCGCCGATCGCCTCAGCGCCGGCCGCTAGCGCCGCCCCGCGTCCAGGAGTAGCGTCGGGGCAGGGATGGGCCGGCGCCGAAGGGCTCCGCCGGAGACCGCGCGACGAAGAGCTTCGCCCTCGCACGCGTAAGAAGGCGCGCAGCATGTCTCGCCGTCCCCCGCGCCCGCTCGTCCTGCTGCTCGCGCTCGCGCTCGTTCCTGCGTTTGCCGTCGCGCCGAGCGCCGCCGCGACGCCGGCAGCGAGCTCAGCGCGACCCGGCGCCGAGCGCGACGATTGGTCGAGCCGGCCCTTCGCGGCCGCAGTCTCGAGCGGTCTCGAGCGCTTCTACGCCCAGGATTTCGCGGCGGCCGAGGCCGATTTCGAGCGCGCGCTCGCGCTCGTCCCGGACAACAGCTTCGCGATCTCGTTCGCGGACGCGTCGGCGGCCCAGACGCTCGGCAAGCTCGATCAGCTCGCGGACGCGGAAGAAGATGCGGTCGCGGCCGATCCCAAGAGTTACGCCGCACACGTGCGCCTCGCGTTTGCGTATCTGTTTCAGTCGGAACTGGGGCGCGAGCGGCGCAGCGACGCCCGCGACGAGATCGTCGCCGCCGAAAATTTGAAGCCGCGCGGGGCGGCCGCGCACGACGCCGAGGGGATCTTGCGCTTCGACGAGCGTTCGAACAACCGCGCCAAGATCGAGTTCCTTGAGGCACTCGCGAGCGATCCGGGCGACGTGCTCGCGCGCGAATACCTGGGGACGCTCTACCAAACCGAGCTGCACGAGCCGCGAGCCGCGCTCTCGTACGTGATCGAGGTGCCGAACCTGGTGCCGAACTACGCCGACATCTACTTTCACATCGGCTCGATCCTCAAAGATCTCGATCAGCCCGAAGCCGCGATCGCCAACCTGCAGCGCGGCCTCGCGCTCGATCCGCAGCACGTCGGCGAAGCCGGCTTGCACGGCTACACGATGATCGCGCAGATCTATCTCGGCGAACACCAGATCGAAAAAGCGCAGGCGATCTTGACGCGCGCCGTCGCCGACGATGCCGACCCGATCTTCGCCAAGACGCTGCTCGACCGCATCGCGAGCGGCGCCTACGGCGCGACCCCGTCGCCGGCCAAGCCGTGAGCGAACCGCAAAGCGCACCGGCGAGCGAGGCGCCGCTCGACGACGGCTACTGCATCGCCTGCGGACCGCGCTCCGAGATCGGTCTCGGCATGCGCTTCGTGGAGGCGCCCGACGGGACCGTCGAGTCGCGTCTTGAGATCCCGGCGAGATTCCAAGGCTGGCAGGGCGTCGTCCACGGCGGCATCGTCGCGGTGCTCCTCGACGAAGCGATGGCCTACGCGGCCGGTGCGCGCGGCGCGCTCGGCGTCACCGCGGAACTGCGGACTCGCTTTCGCAAGCCGGTCCCGGTCGGCCGGCCGCTCGTCGTACGGGGCAGCGTCGCATGGGAGCGGCGCGGGGTCTTCGGCGTCGCCGCCAGCGTCGCTGCGGAAGACGGGACGATTTTGGCCGAGGGCGAGGGCCGCTTCGTGACGCGCGGCCGGATCGCTCCGGGCGCCCGCTTCGCGCAACTCGAACCGGCAGACGGCGATGGCCGCACCTAAAGCGGTCGCGCCCCGCCCCGCAGCGGCGCGCAAGGCGGCGCCGGCACCGAGCGTCGACAACCGGCGCGCGCGCTACGAATACGAACTGCTCGAACGGGTAGAAGCCGGGATCGTGCTGACCGGAACCGAGATCAAGAGCGTGCGCACCGGCCGCATCTCGATCGCCGAGGCGTATGCGCGCGTGCGCGACGGCGAGCTGTGGCTGCTCGGCATGCACGTTCCGCCATACAAGGAAGGCAGCTTCTCGAACGTGGAGCCCAATCGTCCACGTAAGTTGCTGCTGCACCGCCGCGAGATCGAGCGGCTCGGCGGACGGGCCGGCGAGAAGGGGTTAACGCTCGTTCCGACCCGGCTCTACTTCAAGCGCGGTCGCGTTAAAATCGAGCTGGCGCTCGCACGCGGCAAAAAGATCTGGGACAAGCGCCGTACGGAACGCGAACGCGAGGCCGTACGCGATCTGCAGCGCGCGGTCCGCGAACGGTGAGGGGCGCGCGCCCGGACGCGGCGCTCGAGCAGGCCCTCGCGCGGCGCGTCGCGCCGCAGCAAGGCGAAACGCTCGTGGCGGCCGTCTCCGGCGGGCCCGACAGCGCGGCGCTCGCGGCGCTGCTCTGCCGTGCGGCGCCGGCGCGGAAGGCAACGGTCGTGCTCGCGTATATCGACCACGGCGTTCGTGGCGCGGTCGTGCAAGACGAAGCGGTCGTCCTGGGGATTGCGGCCGCGCTCGGCGCGCCGTTGGCGATTCGCGCGCTCGCCCGCGGCTTGCGAGGCGAGGCGGCGCTGCGCGAGGCGCGCTATGCGGCGCTGGCCGCGATTGCGGGCGAGCGCGGCGCTCGGCGCATCGTGACGGCGCACCACGCGCGCGATCAGAGCGAAAGCGTGCTGCTCGCCCTTCTGCGAGGGTGCGGACCGAGCGGCCTCGGCGGGATCGAGCCCGTGCGGCCGCTCGGTCCGCACCTTTCGCTCGAGCGACCGTTGCTCGAAACCGAACCGGAGGAGCTGTTCGCGTACGCGCTGCGCCGTGGGCTGCCGGTCGCGCGCGATCCGAGCAACGCCAACCCTTCGCTGCGGCGCAACGCGCTGCGGGCCGCGCTCTGCGAGTTGCGTCGGAGCTTACCGCATTTGGACGCCGCGGTCGCCCGTTGCGCGCGGATCGCC
>JBOHTX010000183.1:0-4552 GCA_050733855.1 Vulcanimicrobiaceae bacterium | reverse complement strand
CGCGTATATCTCCGGCGGCGGCACCGTCGAGCGCGCGCGCCAGCCGTAGCGCGAGATGGATCGCGGCCTCCGCTTCGAGCGCGAGATCGGCGAGCACCGCGCGCATCGCCGGCGCCTCGCTCAGCGGCGCGCCGAAGGCCGAGCGGTGGCGGGCGTGATGGATCGCGTGCAGCGCGGCCTGGCGCATGCCCGCCGCCGAGCCGATCGTGCAATCGAGCCGCGTCAGGTTGACCATCTCGACGATCGTCGCGATCCCGCGCCCCTCCTCGCCGACGAGCGTTCCGAGCGTCCCCTCAAACTCGACCTCGCTCGAGGCGTTGCTGCGATTGCCGAGCTTGTCTTTGAGGCGCTGCAGCGGAAACGGATTGCGCGTTCCGTCTTCGAGCACGCGCGGAACGAAGAAGCACGAGAGCCCGTCGGGCGCCTGCGCGAGCACCAGAAACGCATCGCTCATCGGGGCGCTGCAGAACCATTTGTGGCCGTCGAGCGCGTAGCGTTCGCCCGGTCCGCGCGCACCAAGCGGGAGCGCGCGGGTTTGGTTCGCACGCAGGTCGGAGCCGCCTTGCCGCTCGGTGAGCGCCATCCCGACGAGCGCCGAGCCCTTCTGCGCGATCGGCCGTAACGAGGGATCGTAGCTGCGCGCGAGGAGCGCCGCCGGCCATTCGGTGCCGAGAGCGGTCGCGCGCTGCAGCAACGGAAAAGCCGCATGCGTCATCGAGATCGGGCAGCCGTGCCCGGCGTCGACCTGACTCCACAGGTAGAAGCCGGCCGCGCGCGCGACCTGCGCGCCCGCTCCCGGTTCGCTCCACGACGACGCGTGCAGCCCGAAGCGGGTCGCTGCCGCCATTAGGCGATGGTAGCTCGGGTGGTAGTCGACTTCGTCGATTCGATTGCCGCGTGCGTCGAAGGCGCGCAAGACCGGCGGATGCGCGTTGGCATCGTCGCCCCAAGCGATCGCCTCCGCGCTCCCGGCTCGCAGCCCGATCTCTCGCAATTCCGGCTCGCGCGCCTGCGCGCCGTACGCCGCGACCGCTTCGCGCAGGGCCGCATCGCTCGCGTAGCGATCGAAATCGACGAGCGGGGGCGACTGATTGGCGTCGCTGAGCATCGTCCGTGCTTCGGGGCCGGCAGCGCGGCCTCTTCGCCCCTCCGGCGCCGGAGGTCGCGGCGGGAATCGCGGCACGTGCACGAACGGGACGCAGATGGCTGCAGCGAATCGCACCGGCCGCGAGATCCGGCTCGTTTCCCGCCCGGCCGACTGGCCTTCGCCCGAGAACTTTGCTCTAGCCGAGGTCGAGGCCGGGCCGCCGGCCGAGGGCGAGGTGGTCGTGCGCAACGTGTTCGTCTCGGTCGAGCCGTACATGCGCGGGAGGATGAACGATACGCCCTCGTACGTCCCGCCCTATCGCATCGGCGAAGCGCTCGAAGGCGGCGCGGTCGGGGTCGTGGTCGATTCGCGGGAACCCGCGCTGCCGAACGGGACCTGGGTCAGCTCGATGCTCGGCTGGCGCGAACTCGCGCGCGGACCGGCCGCGGCCTTCCGCATGATCGACGTCGCGCTCGCACCCCCGGCCGCCTACCTCGGCGTACTCGGCGTCCCCGGATTCACCGCCTGGATCGGGTTGCGCGAGATCGCGAACCTGCGCGCCGGCGAGACGCTCTTCGTTTCGTCGGCGGCCGGCGCGGTCGGCTCGATCGCGGGCCAGCTCGCGAAGCACCTGGGGGCCCGCGCCGTCGGCAGCGCCGGTGGCCCGGAAAAGGTTCGGTACCTTACCGAACGTCTCGGCTTCGACGCCGCCTTCGACTACCGCGCGGGCAAGATTCGCGCGCAGCTCGCCGCGGCGGCGCCGGACGGTATCGACGTCTACTTCGACAACGTCGGCGGCGAGCAGCTCGAAGCTGCACTCGCCGCTCTGCGCCCGTTCGGGCGGATCGCGCTCTGCGGGATGATCGCCGGTTACAACGAGCCGCTCCCCGGCCCGCGCAACCTGGCGTTCGCGATCGGCAAGCGGCTGACGCTCCGCGGCTTCATCGTGCTCGACCATTACGCTCGCTACGAGGAGTTTCTGCGCGAAGTCGCGCCGCTCGTTCGCGCCGGGACGCTCGTCGCTCCTGAGTCTATCGTCGAAGGGATCGAGCGCGCGCCCCAAGCCTTCATCGAGATGTTGCGCGGCGGCACGCACCTCGGCAAAGTCCTGGTCCGAGTCGGATCGGACGATCCCGTCTAAGACGCGGCCGAATCGCCCGGCGCGAGCGCCGGGGTAGGGAGTTGCGTCAGTTCGATCAGCTTCTCGAAGAGCCGGCGCCGTAGCGGCGCGCTCAGGGGCCCGAGCCCGAGCACTTGCGTGAACCAGACGCCGTCGGCGGCGGAACGGACCAGCTCGGCGATCGCCGGATCGATCCCGTCGTCTTCGAGGCGCCGCTGCCACTCCTCGTAACGGCGGCGCAGCGGCGCGAGCAACTGCGAGTTGACGGCGACCGCGGCCACGATCCCGGCACCCAGGCGCAGCGTGCGCGTCAGCGTCCCGTCGCGGTCGAGGCACGCGCGTAGGAAGGCGCGCGCGAAACTGCCCGGTCCGCTCTCGCCCGCGATCGCGCGCGACAGATCGCGTTCGAACTCGCTGACGAGATCCTCGACCATCGCCGCGATCAGCGAATCCTTGGTTGCGAAGTGATGCAGGATGCCGCCCTTCGAAAGACCGACGCGCTCGGCGACGGCATCGAGCGTGAGCTTCGCCGCGCCTTTGCTTGCGACCAGTTCGGCCGCCGCTTCCAGAACGTTGCGGCGCGTCGCCGCTCCCGAACCTCGGGCCGCCATCACGACCTCCTGTGCTCGCCCACTCCTCTTCGCTCGTTGACGCAGCCGTCACGAACGTGATATGGGTTATACCGTCCCGCCGGACGGTATTCCCCTGCACCGTCGCGAAACGCACCGTAGGAGCACGATGAGCAGAGCATGACGAGCCTCGCGCACCAAATCCCGACGCAGAGCAACGCCGATCCGAACGCGTCGCTCGACGAGGCAATCGAACGCGCCGAACGCGCGCTGCTCGGGATGCAGCGCGCCGACGGTCATTGGGTCTTTGAACTCGAGGCCGACGCCACGATCCCCGCCGAGTACATCCTGCTCTTGCATTACCTCGACGAGCGCGAGCCAGAACTCGAAGCCAAGCTCGCGGTCTATCTGCGCCGGATTCAAAATCCCGATGGTTCTTGGCCGCTCTTCCACCGCGGCGACGGCGACGTCAGCGCGACCGTCAAAACATACTACGCGCTCAGGCTCGCGGGCGATGCGCTCGACGCTCCCCACCTGGCGGCTGCGCGCAGCTGGGTGCTCGCGCACGGCGGAGCGGCGCGCTGCAACGTCTTCACCAGGATCGCACTCGCAAGCTTCGGACAAGTTCCGGCGCGCGCAGTCCCCGCGATGCCGGTCGAGATCATGCTGTTGCCGCGCTGGTCGCCGTTTCATCTCGAGCGAGTCTCGTACTGGTCGCGGACCGTCATCGTGCCGCTGCTGATCCTACTCGCGCTGCGACCGCGCGCGCGCAATCCGCTCGGGATCGGCGTCGCCGAACTGTTCGTCACGCCGCCGGAGCGGGAGCGCACCTATCATCGCCCGGCCACCCCGACCTTCGTCGCGCGGGCCTTTCTCGCACTCGATACGAGTCTGCGCGCGCTCGAACCGCTCGTCCCGAAAGCCCTGCGGGCGCGCGCGATCCGGGCCGCGGAACGCTTCGTCCGCACGCACCTCAACGGCGAAGACGGGCTCGGCGCGATCTTCCCGGCGATGGCCAACGCCCTGATGGCGCTCGATGCGCTTGGCTATCCGCCGACGCACCCCGAGCGAATGCTCGCCAAGCGCGCGCTCGAAAAGTTGCTCGTGGTCGGCGAGCGCGAGGCGTACTGTCAACCGTGCGTCTCGCCGATTTGGGATAGCGCGCTGGCCGCGCACGCGCTGCTCGAAACCGGTTCGGACGCGGGCCGCGAGGCGGCCACGCACGCCTGCGCTTGGCTCGAGGGGCGGCAAATTCTCGGCGTCGTCGGCGACTGGGCCGCGCAGCGCCCCGGATTGCGCCCGGGCGGCTGGGCATTTCAGTACTGGAACGATTTTTATCCCGACGTCGACGATACCGCTGTCGTCGCGATGGCACTCCACCGCAGCGAGCCGCAACGCTTCGCGAACGCGCTCGCGCGCGCCGACGAGTGGGTGCAAGGGATGCAGTCCAAGGGCGGCGGCTGGGGTGCCTTCGATGCCGACAACACGCACTTCGAGCTGAACCACATCCCGTTCGCCGATCACGGCGCGCTGCTCGATCCGCCGAGCGAGGACGTCAGCGCGCGCTGCGTCGGGATGCTGCTGCAACTCGGCTACTCGACGCTCGAGCCTTGCGTGGCACGCGGTCTCGCGTACCTAGAACGCGCGCAGCAACCCGACGGCTCCTGGTTCGGGCGCTGGGGAACCAACTACGTCTACGGAACGTGGTCCGTGCTGGCCGCACTCGGCGCCGCCGGAAAGACGGCCACCAATTCCGAGTCGGTGCGGCGCGCACTC
>JBOHTX010000182.1:0-4565 GCA_050733855.1 Vulcanimicrobiaceae bacterium | reverse complement strand
GCGACCGCCTCCGCGAGTTCGCGGTCGGCGGCGCTGCCCGTGATCGCGAGTTGCGCGCCGTGCGCGGCCCCGAGCGCACGCGCAAGCGCTCCCAGGTGCTCGCTCGGCCAGCGCGAGCGGTTCGCCGCGATCCCGCGCGTCGGGTGAAACACGAGATACCGTTCGCCGAAGCCCTTGGCCGCGAGTAGCGCGCGCACGCTTGCGCGCGCGCGCTCGTCGACCGCGAAGCGCGGCGCCACCTCGGCGGCGGCGAGATCGCAGCCGAGCGCGCGCGCGTAGTCGAGCAGAATCTGCGTCCAGTGGGTCGCGCGGTCGCCGAGTTCGCTGCGCACGATCACGGGTGCGGTGAACAGCCCGGAATAGAGCCGGCGCGCCTGTCCCACGCGAACCGGGATGCGCGCGAGGTACGACAGCAGCGCCGTGCGCAAGGTCGCCCAGGTGACGACCGCCGCGTCGAAACGCGCGGCTGCGAGCCGCCCGGCGAGCGCCCCGAGCGGACGATCGTCGCACCACACCTCGGTTTCGGGCAGGGCGCCCGCGATCGCCTCGCGCTGCGCGGGCGACGTGAGCGCAACGACTTCGTCGTAGCGCGCACCGAGCGCGCGCACAACCGGCGTCGCGAACAGCGCGTCGCCGATTCCGCCGCCGCTTGCGATCACGAGCGCCTTCACGCGCTCACCCTCACGAACTCGCCTCCGCGAGAACGGCATCGCACTCGCGCGCGACGAGCGCCGCGAGTTCGTCCGGACCGCGGGCGGCGATCCCGACGACGAGCGCACGAGCCGGACTCGCCCACGGCCGCCAGCGCACGACATCGTTCGCGGCGCTCGGTACCGCTGCGAAGAGATCGACGCACGGGACCCCGCACATTCCCGCGACGTGGGCCGCGCCGCCGTCCGCCGTCACGACCGCGCGCGCGCCGGCCAGCAACGCCTTCCAGCGCGGCAGCTCGAGCCCAAGCTCGCACGGCACGCCGGCCCCATCGGCGACGCTTCGTGCGAAGCGCGCGTCGTCGCCGAGGATGACGACCGTGCGGCCGCGCGCGACCAGGCTGCGTGCGATCGCGACGAACGCCGTGCGGTCGAGTCCGTCGCCGGCGAACTTCGAGCCGGCTTGCAGCGCGACCATGCCGTGACGCGAAAGCGGCTCGCCCGCAACCAGCGGCCGCAAGCGCGCGAGCGTGCGCGTCGGCCCCGGCTCGCCGTGCAGCCCCGCGCCCAAGCGGAACAGCGTCTCGACCTCGTGTTCGCGGGCACGCCGCGCCGACGCGGGCCGCAGCAGCGCGCGCGTCAGCAGGCTGCGCACGCGTAGCGTCTTGAGCGGTTTCTCCCAGCCGTTGACGAAGCCGACGCGCCGCCGGATCCGAGCCGCTCGCGCGACGCGATACGCCTCGAGTTCTTCCGAAGCGACCAGCGCGATATCGTAGCGCGCCCGGCGCAGCTCGCGCAGCGCCGCGCGCCGGCTCGCGAGGCTCGAGCCGTGCCGCGGCCAGGGGATCCGTTCGAGCCGGTGCACGCCCGAGAACGCTCCCGGCGCGAACGCTTCGGCGCTCCGCTCCTCGAGCACCGCGCCCACGTCGTGCCCGGCATCGCGCAAGGCCGCGACCAGCGGCGCACACGCCAGCGCATCCCCGATTCCATCGAGCCGCACCAGCGCAATCTTCACTCGAGCGCCGTGCCCAGCAAGGCCATTTCCGGCGAAATGCCACGTCGCTCGCAAAGTCCCTTCGCGCACGCCGCGCAGACCACGATGACTTTGAAGCGCTAGCGCGAAGAGGGCCGTTTGTGAGCGCATCCGCGCAATTTCAAGAAGGCAAGCTCCTTCGGATATTCGTCGACGAAAAAGATCGCTACGGCGCTCAGCCGATGTACACGGCGATCGTCGAGTTCTTGCGAAAGAGCGGCGTTTCGGGTGCCACGGTGTTCCGCGGCATCGAAGGATTCGGAAGCCACCATAAAATTCACATCGCGAAGGTGTTCTCCTGGATTCCGAACTTGCCGATCCTGATCGAAGTCGTTGAAGAAGGGAGCGTGATCGAACCCTTGCTTCCCCGATTGGAAGCGATGATCGGCGACGGACTCCTGACGCTCGAGGCCGCACAGTACCTACGGCTCACAAAACCTAAGGCAACAAAGGTGCCGTAGCAGGTCGTATCCCGGAGACGCGCGAACCGCGACCCCGCAAGGGATGGAGCTCCCTAGAACCGCCGGCGACGGCTGATGGCTCCTGTCGAGTAATGGATTTCGTCCTGACAGGAGACTCTATCGATGACGGCCACGACAACCGGTAAGCTTTTGCGGATTTTTGTCGACGAGGAAGACCGCCGGCACGGCAAGCCTCTTTACGCCGCGATCGTCGAAGCGCTCCGCGCGGCCGGCTTTGCGGGTGCAACGGTTTTCAAAGGCATTGAGGGCTACGGCGTTCACAAGACCCTTCATTCGGCCCGCGCCTTTGACTTCTCGACGAACTTGCCGATCCTCATCGAAGTTTTCGAGCAAGAGGACAAGATTCTCGCGTTCATTCCGACCTTGCGCGAAATGATACGCGAAGGCCTGATTACCCTCGAAAGCGTGCAATTGCTCCAGGTTTCAAAGGACAAGAGCTAACTCATGGACCCGAGAGCCTTGATTGCCGTCGGAATCGGCGGCGGCATCGGTACCATCTTGCGCTATATCGTCGGTTCCGTCTTCGTGCAGCGGCTCGGTCCCGGATTTCCTTGGGGGACGCTCTTCATCAACGTGACGGGGAGCTTTCTGATCGGGGTCGTCGCGCAGTTGGCCGCGACACGGTCGCTCGAGATCTCGCCCGTGGTGCGTATCTTCGCCGCGACCGGCGTGCTCGGCGGATACACGACCTTTTCGACCTTTTCCCTCGATTCGATCGTCCTGATCGGCGACGGCGCCGCGCCGCTCGCATCCGCGTACGTGGTCGGTAGCGTGGTCGCGGGACTGCTCGCCGCCTATGCGGGCCAGGTTGCAGCCCGGCTGAGCTTGGGGTGAGCGAAGAGGCCGGCAACCCGCCCGACGCCGACGACGCGGACGCCGCCGCCGCGGAGTTCATTTGCGGCGCGACTATCCCGCCCGCGGCAAGCTTTCAAATGGGGCGACCCAAGCGGTTGACGGACTACCTCATCGGCTGTAATATCCAAGAGCCACCCGATTTGCCATATCTAGCCCCGGCTCATCGCGTGGACTAACCGGGAGGTTCCGCGAGGAACCTCCCTTATTCGTGTTTTGATATTGCATAGCGCTCATCATCAATTGCGTATATCCGTATATCTGGCTGCGATCGCCCCCGGGTTTTGGCCGCGCTTGAGATTCAACTGAATGTTCGTGACCTGACCATTGCTGCTACAAGATATCGCTTCTACAGCGGAGCCGATGTCTTGCGTCGGCGTAACGTAGATCAGCGCATCACCGTCGATGTCTGCGCGAAAAGTCGAAGTCGAGTTGTCGACGGTGCATGAAGCGCCGGGGAAGGTCTTGAAAGCAACGGGCGATTCCATGCCGGGAGATACCAGAACCGTTAGTGCCTGGCCCCCCGCCAAGCGCAGAGCCGGTGAAGATTTCGACGTCGAGGTGGGACCCGGATTGGGGGGCTCCCGCTTCATATATCGTGGGTCCACAAGCGGAAAGTAACAATATCGCCGTTGCCCCACAGGCGGCTTTCGAACGTTGCAGTCGCATCTTTGTGTTCCCCTTTGTGGTGCTCTCGTTTTGATAAATTCTCGCGACTGTGTTCCACGCTCCGTTGCACTCCGATGCGGTGATTGCGTCCGTTTCAATGTCCCAAACTTCTGGCCCTTTCGGGGCTAAGGGCCGCCGCGGTCCGCCGCTTTATGGTTAGACACAAGGTCCTCCCCTAAGCAAACGTTCTCGAAGGCGGTTCCTCGGGCGGTGCTTTTCCGGCCCGCGATCGATTGATAGCGCGTCGCAGCGTCGTGGTGTAGGCGTGGTCGAGGAGTTGCCGCTGCGAGAACGCGCGCAGGCGCGGCGGCGCGCCCGGCGCGGCTACGATGCGGCGGTGCAGGGCCAGCAGCGGCGGGGCGGAGACGAGCGCTGCGCGCGCGAGGTTGAGCGGGTATGCGCCGGTCGCAAGGCAGGTGCGCAGGCTCGCGTCTTTTTCGAGCAGACGGACGGCCATCTGGGCGCGTTCGGTCGTCTTACCTTCGAGCACGTCGAACGATTCGAAGGCCGGGAGCTTGACGTGCCAGAGGTACGCATCCCACGCGAAGGTCCTGCGCAGTCCGAGGCGCCGCAGACGAAGGCCGAGTTCGGTATCCTCCCAGCCGTAGCGGTCGAAGCCTTCGTCGAAGCCGCCGACCGCCTCGAAGGCGGCCCGCGGAAGCGAAGCGTTGCACGTGCAGAGAAACGCGTTCGAGTAGTTGCGCCAGCCGGGCAGCGGGCGCGCCTCGTACGAGCCGACGTTGAGGATCGGGCCGCCGGCCACGGCCGGACGTCCGCGGCGATGCGCGCGCGCGTGCGCGGCCAGGAATCCCGGCGGCAGCACGACGTCGTCGTCGACGAAGAGGAGCAGCTCGCCCGCTGCCGCGCGCACGCCGGCAT
>JBOHTX010000181.1:0-4592 GCA_050733855.1 Vulcanimicrobiaceae bacterium | reverse complement strand
GCCTGCTCGCGACCCCTTCCGCGCCGCAGGACGCGCCGCGGTGAACCCGCGCCTGACGCTGCAGTTGTGCACCTACAATCGGGCGGCACTGCTCGAGCGGGTGCTCGAGGCCGCCTTCGAGCAGACCCTTCCGCGCGAGCGCTACGAAGTGGTGCTGGTCGACGACGGTTCCGCCGATGCAACGCCGGCGGTGATCGAGGCCGCGCGCGCCCGCGCGACCTGTCGCTTTTTGGCGATCCGTCAGCGCAACGCCGGGCTCGCCCGTGCACGCAACGCCGGAATCGCCCGGGCGCGCGGCGAGCGGATCGTCTTCATCGACGACGACGTGCTGCCGACGCCCGGTTTTCTCGCCGAGCATCTGCGCTCGCACGCGGCGCACCCGGCCGCGATCGTGCGCGGGGGCGTGATCGCCTGCGCGAGCTTCGAGCGGCTGCCGGCGCCGTTCTGGTCGCCGCGCGACTATTCGGGGAACTTCTTTTGGACCTCAAACGTCTCGGTGCCGGCGGCGACGCTGCGTAGCTGCGGCGGTTTTTCCGAGCGCTTCCGCGAGTACGGCTGGGAAGACATCGAGCTGGGCTTACGGCTGCGGGCTGCGGGCCTGCGCGCGGTCTTCAATCCGAAGGCGCTCGCCTTTCACTCCAAGCCGCCGCCGCGCGCGGGCGATCTGCCGGCGACCCTGCGCCGCGTGCGCGCGCAGGCGCGCACCGCGCGCCAGCTGTACGCGATGCATCCGGGCTGGAGGGTTCCGCTTGCGACCGGGGACGATCCGCTGCGGCGCGCGCTCGCGCGCACCGTGCGGAATCTCGTGCCGCGCGTGCAACTCGAAGAGCGGTTCGCGACGCTGGAATCGGAAGCGCCGCTTGGATTGCGCGAGCGGCTGGCGCTCGAGCTGCTCGCGTTCGATGCGTATTACGGCGAGTTGGAACGCGCGGCCGAGGGGGAGCGCTCGGCGTGAAGATCGTGCTCTCGCGCCTCGATCGCGTCGGCGATCTCGTCCTCTCGACGCCGGCGATCGCGTCGGTTCGCCGCTCGTGGCCGCAGGCCGAGATCGCCATCGCCTGCAGTCAGGCGAACGCCGTCGTCCTCGAGCGCAATCCCGATATCGACCGAATCGTGCGGCTCGCGCCCGGCGACGATCCGCGGGCGTTCGGGAGGCGGGAGCACGGTGCCGATATCGCGATCGCGCTTGCGCCCTGCGCACCCGATTTTGCGCTGGTCGGCGCGACCCGCGCGCCGTTGCGCGTCGGCTACACCTACGTTCGCCGTTTCGTGGCGCGCGCGACCGCGCGCTTTTTTCTGACGCGCTTGGGGATATCGGAAGCGGACCCCGCGCTGTGCGAGCGCGATCCGGCCTATCGCGTCCGCCACGAAGTCGAACAGGTCCTCGATCTGGTGCGGCTTGCGGGCGGGAGCGCACGTGCGCGCGAGCTGGTGCTACCGATCGGCGAGGACGACCGCCGCGCCGTCGCCGCGGTCCCGGCGCAGGGGCTTGCGTTCCATCTCGGGCGGCGCTGGACGAGCGCCGGGAGCACGCTCGCGAGCACGCTCGAACTGCTCGCGTCGCTCCGCGAACGCATTCGGCCGCTGGTCGTCACCTACGGCGCCGACGGCCGTGAGGCCGCGGAGGCGATTCGCGCGAGCGCGCTGGCCGACGCGGTCGCCGGCGACGTACCCTTTGGAGCGTGGGCCGCGATCTTCGAGAAGAGCCGGCTCGTGGTGACCGTCGATACCGGCGCGACCCACGTCGCGAGCGCCGTGCGCAGGCCCACGGTCGTGCTCTTCGAACATCGCTACTTTCGCCTCAGCTCGCAGGAGTGGTCGCCGTATCGCGTCCCCGGCGTCTGCATCCGCAAGCCGGCCGAAGCGACGCCCGAGGGCCTGCGCGCGACGCGCGCCGAGATCGTCGCGGCCGTCGAGGAACTGCTCCGCGCCGAGGAACCTGCCCGCACCGCTCCATGACCCCTGCAATTTCGGTTGTCATCCCGACCTTCAACCGGCTCGCAACCTTGCGCACCGTGATCCCCTCGTTGCTCGCGCAAGATCTGCGCGCGGACGACTACGAAATCGTGGTCGCCGATTCGCGCTCGGATGACGGGACCGCCACCTATCTCGCAAGCCTTGGCGGCCGCGTCCGTCATCTGCCCGGCGATTACGCCGGGCGCGCCGCGGCGCGCAACGCGGGGATCGCGGCGGCGCGCGGCGAGATCGTGCTGTTCACCGATGCCGATATCATCGCGGCCCCCGATCTGCTCTCACGGCATCTCGCGCACCATCGGCGCGAGCGCGGGATCGCGGTCGTCGGCTGCGAACTGCAGGTCGGCTCGTTCGAAGAATACGAACGCCTGCGCGATCGTCCCGAACTGCGCCGGCCGCTCCATCCGCCTTCCCGCCGGCGGCTCTCGTGGCTCTACTTCCTGACCGGCAACGCCTCGGTACGCAAGGAGAGCCTCGAGCGGCTCGGCGGATTCGACGAAAGCTTTACCGGTTATGGACACGAGGACCTCGAACTCGGCTATCGTCTGCAGGCGGCGGGGATCCGGATTCTCTATGACGGCGACGCCGTCGACTATCACTGGCATCCGGTGCCGCACGACGAGCACGAACGCAAGATGGAGCTGGCCGGCCGCTCCACCGTTCGTTTTTGGCGCAAGCACCGTTCCTTCGCGGTGCGCGCGCGCTTGGGGATGACGCCGCTCTCGCTCGCGCTGCACGGCGTCCTCGCCGCCAGGCCGCGCCTGGTTGCCCGGCTCGAACGTTCGGCCGCGCACGGACCGGGATTCGCGCGGACGCTCGCCTACCAGTTTCATTACGTTTCGGGAATCAAGGAGGGACTGCGTGGATAAGCGCGCCTGCGGACGGATCGGCGAGGACGACGTCGGCCGCAAACTGACGCTGTGCGGATGGGTCCACCGCCGGCGCGACCACGGGGGCCTGATCTTCATCGACCTGCGCGACCGCGACGGGATCGCGCAGATCGTCTTCTCGCCCGGCGAGGCGGTCGCGTTCGCGCTCGCGGAAGGGCTGCACAACGAAGACGTGATCGAGGTCGTGGGGACCGTGCGCCTGCGCCCTGCGGGGACCGAGAACCCGAAGCTTGCGACCGGAAGAGTCGAACTCGGCGTGCAGCGCGTGCGGATACTGGCGCGCTCGGAGACCCCGCCCTTTCCGGTCAACGCCGACACCGAGGTCGACGAAACCCTGCGCCAGCGTTTCCGTTACCTCGATCTGCGGCGCGCGCGCCTGCAAACGAACCTGACGATCCGCCACCGGATCGTCAAGGCGATTCGGGATTTTTTCGACGCGCGCGAGTTTCTTGAGATCGAGACGCCGATCCTGATCCGCTCGACGCCCGAGGGCGCGCGCGATTATCTGGTCCCAAGCCGCCTCCATCACGGCAGTTTCTACGCGCTGCCGCAATCGCCGCAGTTGCTCAAACAGCTCCTCATGATCGGCGGGCTCGGGCGCTACATGCAGATCGCGCGCTGTTTCCGGGACGAAGATTCGCGCGCCGACCGTCAAGCCGAGTTCACCCAGCTCGACGTCGAGCTGTCGTTCGTCTCGCAGGACGAGGTGATCGCGCTCATGGAGGAGTGCATCGTTTACACCTGGCGCGAGGCGCTCGGCATCGAGCTGCCGCGTCCGCTGCCGCGCTTCACCTATGCCGAGGCCCTACAGCGCTTCGGCAGCGACAAGCCGGACCTGCGGTTCGACCTCGAACTCGCCGAGCTTGCGCCCGCCTTTGCCGGAACCTCGATCGCATTTTTGGCGCCGCTGGTCGCAAGCGCGGCACATCGGATCGCGGGCCTGCGCTATCCCGGCGGCGCGGCCCTTTCGCGCCGCGATTTCGACGGACTCGTCGAAGCTGCGAAGGAATTCGGCGCGGGCGGGCTCGTCTGGATCGCGTTCGGAGCGGGCGGCGAGGTCCGCTCGCCGCTCGCGAAGCTGCTCGACGCAGCGACCCTCGCGCGCCTGCGTACCCTGACCGGAGCCGTCGAGGGCGACGCACTGTTGATCGTGGCCGGCGAGCGCGCAGCGGCAAGCGAAGTCGCGGGCAAGTTGCGGTTGCTCGTCGGCGAGCGCCTGGGCCTGCGCGATCCGCGCCGCTTTTCGTTCTGCTGGGTCGTCGGCTTTCCGCTCTTCGAGCGTGACCCGCAGAGCGGCGCGCTCGTCTCGACCCATCACCCCTTCACCGCGCCGGTCGCGAGCGACGAAGGCTTGCTCGAAAGCGAGCCGCTGGCGATGCGCGCGCAGCACTACGATCTGGTGCTCAACGGCTTCGAACTCGGCAGCGGCTCGATCCGCATTCACGATCCGGAGTTTCAGCGCAAGGTCTTTGCGCTGATCGGGCTCGACGAACGCGAGAGCGAAGCGCGCTTCGGCTTCTTCCTCGAAGCGTTGCGCTACGGCGCGCCGCCGCACGGCGGGATGGCCTGGGGGATCGATCGGCTGGTGATGCTCGCCTGCGGCGAAAGTTCGATTCGCGACGTGATCGCGTTTCCGAAGAACCAGGCGGCACGCGACCCGATGCTGGACGCGCCCGCGCCGGTCGCCCGCGAACAGTTGCGCGAACTTGGGATCGCGCTCGCCGACCC
>JBOHTX010000180.1:0-4611 GCA_050733855.1 Vulcanimicrobiaceae bacterium | reverse complement strand
GTCCGGCCGTCGGCCGCCCGTGCACCGCGGTGCATCATCGCGGCGGCCGCCGCGAGCGCGAGCCGTACGACGCGATTCGAGGGCGGCGCACCGAGGTCCGCAAGGAACCCGACGCCGCAAGCATCGTGTTCTTCTAAAAGCGGGGCGGCGTGCCCCCCGTTCGCCCCAGGGCCGCCACTCGGCGGCCCACCGGCGTCGTTCTCCGGCGTAAGCACGAGGGCGTGCCGCGCGGGAGCGCGCGATTCATCATCGCGCACCTGGGGGGGCAACGCGGAATGAACGTGGTCGGGCAGAGATTGGGAGATGGTCGGCGACCTCGCGGTGAGCTTTACCTGATCTTACACGATAAGGCCTAACGGAGTGCGCGTCATTCGACATCTGTAGAATGGCAATCGACAATCGTATCGTGCGCAGGTCTTCTTCTACGGCATGTGGCCCTCACGAAAATCGGCTCCGCCCGTTTCGAATCGCGAAATGTCGCCGCAGCGCTGCTGCCGAAACCTGGATCGCGCTTCGCCGTAGAGATCGGTGAGTTCCGCGATCCGGAGGTCGACCATGCCCCGTTCCGCTCTGATTTTTGCCGCGGCCGCCGCAGTCGTCGGGATCGTCGCCTGCGCGGTCGTTTTGGAGAGCGTCGGATCCTTCGCGACATTCGCCTCGCTCGCCGGGTCCGGCGCCTCGGCGGCGACGACCGCAGGCCGAACCTGGAGCTTCGACCTCTCGGGGGTACGTTCGATCGAGGTCCGCGCCGGCAGCTTCGACCTGGCCGTCGATGGCGCAGGTTCCGGTGGATCTTCCGATACGCTCTCGGTCGCCGCGCGCCGGGGTCTGCCGGCCGGCATTACGGCGCAATGGAGCCGCGACGGCGATCACGCCGTCCTTACGGTCGCCGCGCCGGCGCACTTCTCGTGGGGTGCGTGGAATTTCACGGGCTTCTCGAACCGTCCGGATTTCACGATTCGCGGCCTCGGCGCCCGTTCGGCGATCGTCTCGACCTCGAGCGGCGACGTGCACGCGAGCGGCATGCTGGGCTCGCTCTCCGTCAAATCCTCGAGCGGCGACGTGACGGTCGAAAGCGCAGCGGCCCCGCTGGATATCGAGACGAACAGCGGCGACGTCCGGGTGGCGCGCGACGACGGCGACCTCACGGTCGCAACCAGCTCCGGCGACCTGCGCATCGACGGCGTCCGCGGCACGTTCTCGGCGACGACCTCGAGCGGCGACGTCATGGCGGCGCTGCTTCCGGGTCCCAGTGCGCCGCGCGCCCAGATTCAAACGAGCAGCGGCGACGTCACGCTCACCGTCCCACCGGGCCGCGGCGCGACCCTCGAAACCCAGACCTCCTCCGGCGACGTCAGCAATTCCGCCGGCCTGCCCTCCGCTTCGAACGGCGCCGCCACGATCTCGATTCAGACCTCGAGCGGCGATATCTCAATCCGCTAGCGGTCGAGGCGCTTCCTGACCACGCGGTAGACGCTCGTCGTGTCGGCAGCAAACCAAACCCCAAACGCAAGGAGATCGAGTCCGCGAGGATCGCGCGCACGAAAGATGAGCCGCAGATCCGTCTCGCCGCCGACCCGCGACGGAAAAGCGCTGCGCCGCCAAGGAGCGAGCCCGTGGCCGAGCGCGATTCCACACGAGTCCGGTGTGACGAGGGCTCGGGCTAGGGCTTGCGCGATCGCGGCGATCGCGGCGGCAAAGGACGGGTCATCGTTTGCAAAGACCAGCCGTAGCTCGGCCAAATCTGCGGCGACGTACGCGTTGACCGAGTACACCTCCGGCCGAGCCAAGAGGGCGAACAGGGCGCGCTTGGCGTCGGCCGGCCTCAGGTTCGAACGTGCTCCCGCTCGATCTCGGCGATTCGCCGCCGCGAACCCGGTTCGAACTTCGCGCCCGGTTCGCGATCTGCGATGATCGCGCGCACCGCGTCATCTTCTCTGCGCTCGGCTTCGGCCTCGAGATGCGCGACGTAACGCACGAGCCGGCTCCACTCCTCGAGATCGAGAAAGACACCGAGCAGATCATTTCGCCGGCGGACGCGGACGCGATGGTGGGTCCGCAGCGATCTCGTCAGCTTTCGCTCAGAGCGAAAGTCCGTGACCGAGAGCTCGGCCTCGGCGGAAAACTGGTCGATCGACTTCATGTCGCCAAAGCGTACGCCGACCACCTTCAAATGTCAACGAACCATCCAGTAAGGGCTGCTCTTCTTAGGCGTAGGACCCGGCTCGCCGGCAGCCCGTGCCGGCGCGCCGCAGCGTCTCGCGGGGCTAGATCCGAAGCCTCGACTATTGAAATAGTTGACAGCGTCGGACGAACTTGGTATCGTCACCTAAGGAATTAAGACACAAAGATTCTCGGAGGCTTCGATGGCGCGAAAGCGATCTGCGACGCTCACGGACGCGGAGCTGCGTTTGATGGACGTCCTTTGGAGAATGGGGCACGCGACCGTCGCCGAAGTGAACGCCGCGCTCGCGCCGCCGCCGCTCGCCTACAACACGGTGCTGACCACGCTGCGCATTCTCGAGCGCAAGGGCTACGTCGCGCACGACGCCGACGGGCGCGCCTTCGTCTACCGGGCGCTGCTCGCGCGCGACGACGCCGCCAAGCGCGCCGTCGGCAACCTCGTGCAGCGCTTCTTTCGCAACAGTCCCGGGGCGCTCGCGCTGCGGCTGGTCGCCGACGAGCGGCCGTCGGACGACGAGTTACGCCGGCTGCGCTCGTTGATCGAGCGCTACGAGGAGGACCTGCGATGAGTGTGAGTGTCACGCTCGAGACCGCGGCACGCCTGGTCGCCGCGGTCCTTCTGAACGGACTGTGGGAAGCGACCGCGCTCGCCTGCGCCGTTTGGCTCCTGCTGCGCGCGTTCCCGAATCCGAATGCGACGACACGCTACGCGGCCTGGACTGGCGCGCTGGTTGCGGCGCTCGTGCTCCCGGTCGTTACCGCCGCGGTGCCGGCCGCGGACGCGCGCCCGCCCTCGGTCGCACGCCATGCCACGGCGAACCTCCGGCCCGGGCTTCGCGTGCCGGCGACGCAGCGGCAATCAGCGCGCATACGGGCGCCGATGCACGCGGCGCCGTCTGCGGCAGCGTCGCGCTCGCGAGGGCAGGTCGTAGCGTCCGCGTCCGCCGCCGCGAATGCGACGACATCGTCTGCGCGCGTGCCTGTCGCTTGGCCCCGACGCTCACGGCTTTTCGTCCCGAGCACCCTTGCTTTCGTCGCCGTCGGATTTTGGTTCACTACCGTCGCGGTGTTCTGCGTTCGCCTCGCGCTCGCGTTTGCGCAACTCGAACGTTTCAAACGCGACGCACTGCCCTTGCCGCCGGCGGTGAGCGAAGGTCTGCCGCACTGGAATCGCATCTCGCGCGGTCGGCGACGCGCGCGCTTGTGCGCTTCGGAGGCGGTCGACGTCCCCGTCGCGGCCGGAATCTTCGACGCCGTCATCCTGATCCCGAGCCGCCTCCTCGCGCTCTTGACTTCGGAAGAACTCGATCGGATCGCACTCCACGAACTCGCCCACCTGCGGCGGCGCGACGACTACACGAACGCCCTGCAGCGGCTCGCGCAAGCAGTGCTCTTCTTCAACCCGGCAATCGCGCTGATCGCGAACCGGATGGAACTCGAGCGCGAGCTGGCCTGCGACGACTGGGTTTTGGAGGCGAGCGGTGAGGTTCGCCCCTACGCGCGCTCGCTCGCCAAAATCGCCGAAGCGGCGGCCTGGCCCCGCCGCGCCGCCGTCGCGCCGGGCGCCTTTTTCGACGCGCCGCACGATCTCGCTACGCATCGAACGGCTACTCGAAGCCGGGCCTCGCAGCGGGACCAGACTCTCGCTGCGCGCGGCAGGAGCCGTGGCGTTCGCGCTCGCTGCACTCGGCCTTGCGATGCGCGGCGTCGCACCGGCGCTCGCCTTCGCACAGACACCAACCGCGCCGCCCGCGCCTGCTGTGATAGCGTCCTCCGCGCCGCTGCCGCGACCGGCGACGACGACCATCCACGTCCCCAGGATCGACATTCGCGTCCCGGCCAGGCACATCGTGCTCCCCGACCGGACGATCCGCATCACCATTCCGACGATGCCGTCGATGCCGCCCATCCCCGACGTCGACGAACGCCAACTCCAAGCCGTGCAGCGCGCGCTGAGCGCGCTCAACGCGATGCCTCCTCCGGAGTTCGGCACCTTTCAGATCGAGCACATCCAGCGTGCGATCGCAGCGCTTCGGGCGATGCCGCCTTCGTCAGCGAACGAGCGAAAGCTCAAGGCCACGGAACGCGCGCTCTCGGACGACCTCGCGGCCATTACCATCGAAGAAGTGCGACTGCCAATGGGCCGTGCATGCAGCGGCTGCAGCTCGTCGCGAGTCGATTGGAGTGGGCGCGATTTGCGCGGGCGGTCTTTTGCCGGGGCCGACCTCTCGCACGCGAACCTGACGCGCGCGAATCTCGCGGGCGCCATGCTAGCCGGGACCGATCTGCACGGCGCGAGCTTGCGCGGCGCCGACCTCGGCGGCGCGCGCCTCGAGGGCTGCGACCTCGAAGGCGCCGACATCCGAGGCGCGACCCTGGCGGGCGCGCAGTTTTCTGGCTGCCGCTTTGCCGGGCTGCGCCTGGACC
>JBOHTX010000179.1:0-4618 GCA_050733855.1 Vulcanimicrobiaceae bacterium | reverse complement strand
ACCCCGGAGCATCGCGCCCGGCGAACCGATGGTCGCCGTGGCGCGCCCGACCCGGCGCCGGCGCTCGGCCTCGGCGGACGTCGTCGAGGTCGCGCCCGTCGCGATCGCCCCGCCCAGGCCGGAAGCCGGTGCGCCACTGCCCGGCGTGGGAGCGGCGCGCCGCGGCCGGCCCCGCAAGGTTGTGCTCCCCGGAGCTACGCGTACCGCCGAAACCATCGCGACGGCGCCGCCCAAGCGCGGACGCCCGAAGAAGGTCGCCGAGCGCCCGGAGTCTCCGGCGGCAAGCGCCGAGCTTTCGGTGCCGATCCTCGCCCAGGGACGAGCACGACGGGGGCGGCCCCCGAAGGCGGCCGCTGCGAAAGCGGCGCTTGCCGGCAAAACCGCCGCGAAAAAGACGGCGGCGAAGGCTCCGGCCAAGCGCGCAGGTGCTACCCGCAAGGCCGCGAGTCCGCGCGCCGGCGCTCGTAAGGCGAGCGGCGCGCGCAAGAAGAGCCCAACCTGAGCGAAGCGCCAAGCGAACGTCAACGGTGGAGCGTGCTCGTCGATTTCGACGGGACGATCACCGATGCCGACACGCTCGACGTGCTGGTGCGCGCGAGCGGCCAGAACGGCGCCTGGGAGGCGATCGAGCAGGGTCTGCGCGCGGGTGCGCTCCCGCTGCGCGCGGCGCTCGAACGCCAGGCGGCGCTCGTTCGCTTTTCGCTGGCCGAGGCGCTCGCCGTCCTCGCGCGAGAGATTTCCGCCGATCCAACTTTTCCGGCGTTCGTGGCCGCGGCACGCGCCGCCGGGATGCGCGTCGCCGTCGTCAGCTCGGGGCTCGCTCCGGTCGTGCGTGCGCGGCTCGCAGCGCTCGGTCTGCACGACCTCGAGGTCGTGGCCAATGAGGTCGACGCGGCGCCGGAGGGCTGGCGCATTCGCTTTCGCGATCTCGCACCGAACGGCACCGACAAGGTAGCGATCGTCGAATGCGAGCAACGCGCGGGTCGCGCGGTATTCTACGTCGGCGACGGCTTCTCGGATTACGATGCCGCCCTCGCCGCCGACCGCGTCGCCGCGAAGCGAGGCCGGAAACTCGAGCAGCACCTACGCCGGCTCGGGCTCCCGTTCGTTGCCTTCGAGCGCTTTGCGGAACTCGAGCCGCTGCCGGCATCGCTCGCTCGCGAACTGCTTCCTACGAGCTTGCGTTCGCCTCGGCGAGCTTTCCCTGCAGGTAGGTGATCGCGGCCTGCAGTTGCGGATCGTCGCCCGGATCGCCCAGGCGCGCCGTCTTCGGCTCGCTCGTGACGATGTCGGGCTCGATGCCGATCAAGTTGATGTCGCGCCCGCGCGGGGTGAGGTAGCGCGCGGTCGTGATCTTCACGGCCGAACCGTCGGGCAACTGGTGGATCGTCTGCACGACGCCTTTGCCGTACGTCTTGGTTCCGATCAGCTTGCCGACCCCGTCGTCTTGCAGAGCGCCCGAGGTGATCTCCGAGGCTGAAGCCGTGTACCCGTTGACCAGCACCGCCAGCGGCTTCGGTGGGATCGCGACGTTCTCGGCATCGTATTCGGTATCGTTGCCGCCGCGCGACTCGACCGACACGATCGGCCCCGACGGGATGAATTCGGAGCTGACGTCGACGGCCGTATTCAGGTAGCCGCCGCCGTTATCGCGCAGGTCGAGGATGATCGCCTTGGCGCCCTGCCCATCGAGATCGTGCAGGGCCTTGGACAGTTCGCTCCCGGTGTCGAGACCGAAGACCGAAAGGCGCGCGTAGCCGATATTGCCGTCGAGCATCTTCGAGAAGACGCTGGGCGCGTGGATCACCTCGCGGGTGATCACGATCGGTGCGATCGCGACCCCGTTGCGCTCGATCGCCAAGGTCACGTGGCTGTTTTGCGGACCGCGCAGCATCTTGGCGTCGGTATCGGAGGTCAGGCCCTTGGTGGAAACTCCGTCGACCGCGGTGATCGCGTCCCCGGCCTGCACGCCGGCCCGATCGGCCGGGCCGCCCGCGATCACCTCGGCGACTTCGAGTAGCTTGGTCTTGTCGTCGACCTGGATCACGAGCCCCACGCCGCTGAAGTTTCCGCCATCGAGCCCTTCGTTCAATTGGGCGTATTCCTTGGGATCGAGGAAGACCGTGTACTTGTCGTGGACCGAATCGAGGACGCCCGAGATCGCACTGTAGGTTAGGTCGCGGCTCGATACTTTGTCGCCGTACTTCTTGGCGACCGTAGCCACGGCGTCTTCGAGCGCGCGGGCGTCGGCCGTTGTGTCGCTCCCCGCGCGCAGGTCGGGGACGGCCGGCTCGGCGATCCCGCGATGGTGCAGATAGGCGATCATCTCGCGCCGTGCCCCGTCCAGCGGGACTTGGGGATCGACCCGCTTATAGAACTCGGAGGTCAGCAAATCGTAGCTCATCTGGATCTCGTCGCTCTGGACCGAGGAAAGGCCGGCAGCCGCGAAAGCGGCCGGAGCGGAGGTGAGCAGGAGCAGCGAGGCTGCCAGGACGGGGAGGACGCGCTTCATTGCGTAGTTCACCTTTGGGCGAGTTGCCGCAAGAGGGCCTTGGCGGCGTTGAGTTGGAGGTCTTTGGGGGTGTCGATGATGGGCTTGTCGGCCGGCTGGTCGACCACGATGTCGGGCTCGATCCCGCGGTGCTGGATATCGCGCCCGAGCGGGGTCTCGTAGCGATCGGTCGTGATCTTGAGCGCGCCGCCGTCGCTGAGTCCGTAGATGCTCTGGACCACGCCCTTCCCGAAGGTTCGCTCGCCGATCAGCGTACCCACTTTATCGTCCTGAATCGCGCCGGCGGTGATCTCGGAGGCGCTTGCGGTGTAGCGGTTCACCAACACCACCAGCGGCCGCGCGCCGAGATAGTTGCCGGTCGCCTCGTCGACCTTGCGTTTTCCGAAGCGGTCGACGGTCGAGACGATCGGGCCGTTCGGGATAAACAAACTCGAGATTTGCACGGCAGCATCGACCAAGCCCCCGCCGTTGTCGCGCAGGTCGAAGATGTAGCCGCGCGCTCCGGCCGCTTTGCCCGCAAGCAGCGCGCGGCGCACTTCGTCGAAGGATGTGGAGCCGAACTCGCCGAGCGCGATGTACTCGAAGCGGCCCTCCATCCGCGAGGCAACGGTCGGCACCTGAATTCGCGCACGAACGATCGAGACGGTGTGCGTGTCGCCGGCGCCCGGCGACACGAGATCGAGGCGCACCATGCTGCCGATCGGACCGCGTATCAGGCGCTCGACGCTATCGATCGAGAGCCCCGCGATCGGGCGCCCGTCGACGGCGACGACCCGGTCGCCGAAGCGCACGCCGGAACGCTGTGCCGGCGTCCCCTTGAAGGGCTCGACGATCAAGCGGCCCGCGGTATCCGTTTGAATCAAAACGCCGATTCCGCCGAAGTCGCCGCCGCTCAGCGATTCCCGGAGCGAATCGATCTCGCTCGGCGAGAGGTAGGTCGTGTACGGATCGCCGAGCGACGCCAGCATGCCGCTGATCGCCGCTTCGGTCAACTCGATGTGCGAGATCGACGTGCCGTAGCGGCGCTGCGCTGCGGCCAGATCGGCGTTGAGCGCCGTCAGATCGCGGTCCTCGTTGCCGGTCGCGCTGAAGACGGGCAGCGCCGGATGCACGATCCCGTGCCGCCGGATCACCGCGAGCAGTTCGCGCCGCTCGCCGCCGAGCATCACGCTCGGATCGACCGTCTTATAGTACGTTTCCTCGACTTGCGTGAAGGCGTCGTCGACCAGGCGCTCGTCGGCGGCGCGCGGGTCGCGGAGCAGGGTCGCGAGGTCGACCAGCGCCGGGCGCCCGCTGTCGGCGACGAGCGCGGGACCTTGGACGCGCTCGCGCGCCAGATAGATCGCGCCGCCGAGCGAGGCGAGAGCGATCGCGAGGACGACGGCGAGGGCTCGAAGCGGTTGCGGCACGTCTTTCTTGTTCGACCGGAGCGGAGTGCGAGGACCCTTTGGCTTCTGGTACGCGCCGGAGGCGCCTTCCGGTCCACCGGCTAACGCGCACCGGAAGGCGCGGGTTTCGCCCAAAGTTAACGCAAACGGGTGGTCGGGTCGACGGCGACGCCGTTGACCCGGATCTCGAAATGGAGGTGCGGACCAGTCGACATGCCGGTCGAACCGACCGCGCCGATCGCCTGCCCGCGCTCGACCTCCTGTCCGACGCTCACGAAGATCTGCGAGAGGTGGCCGTAGAGGGTCGAGGTCTCGCCGCCGTGATCGATGATGATCGCGTTGCCGTAGCCGCCGTACCAGCCGGCGTAGATGATCCGGCCGGCGGCGGCGGCGGTGACGGTCGCGCCCATCGGCGCCCCGATATCGATCCCGGTGTGCATCTCGAAGCCGCCGTGCCCGAAGGGGTCGGGACGCATCCCGAAGGGCGAGGTGATCGGCCCCGAGACCGGCCACGAGAACTCGGCCGGCGCGCCGGATTCCGTCTCGGGCGGCAGCGCGACCCCGGCCAGCGCCGCGGCTCGTCGCCGCGCGGCCTGCTCGGCGGCGATGCGGGCCGCCTCGGCTTGCTGCCGCTCGCGGATCAGCGCTTCGAGTTGCGCTTCCTGGGCCGCGCTCAGGTCTTCGAGTTGCGCGACTTGGGTTTGGACCGAGTGCGTCT
>JBOHTX010000178.1:0-4630 GCA_050733855.1 Vulcanimicrobiaceae bacterium | reverse complement strand
GCCGAGGGCGTTGGCGGCGTTCTCCACCTCGACCAGACGATCGCCGACGAGCGCTGCGGCCGAGGTCGCGTTCGGCAGGCGCGCGTCGACGATCTCGACCTCGAGTTCGTCGCCCACGCGGACGTTCGCCGGCGGCGCCAGCACCGCGACACCTTCGGCCGCGCGCGCGATCCGGGCGCGTTCCGGATGCATCGAGCGCTCGACGCGGACCGCGATCTCGCTGCCGAGTTCGCGTTCGAGCCCGCCCAATTCGCTCTCGTACCAGAAGACGAGCTGTACCGCGACGCTCGGCGCGACCACCACCTCGAGCGGCCGCGCGGCTTCGCCGTTGCCGGCCGCGCTCGCGAAGCGCCGCAGCTCGCGGAAGGTTTCGATTGCGACCGATTCGGGCGACATCACGGTCCCGATGCCGGTGCAGGTCGGGCACGGTCCGCGCAGTTGGCCCGCCAGGTCCTTGCCGACCCGCTTGCGCGTGAACTCGAGCAGCCCAAGCGAAGAGAACGATTGGATCGCCGAACGCGTGCGGTCGCGGCGCAAGCCGCCTTCCAGCGTAGCGATCACTTTGTTGCGCGCCGCCTCGCTCGGCATATCGATGAAATCGCAGACGACGATCCCGCCGATATCGCGCAGCCGCACCTGGCGAGCGATCTCGGCGGCCGCCTCGACGTTGGTGCGCAGGATCGTATCGTCGAGATTCTTTCCGCCCGTGAACTTGCCGCTGTTGACGTCGATCACGGTCAGCGCTTCGGTCGTCTCGATCACGATCGAACCGCCCGACGGAAGTTCGACTTTCGGGCGCATGAGCCGCTGCAGTTCCTCGTCGATCTTGAAATCGCCGAACAGCGCGTGCTCATGTTCGTAGAGCCCGACGCGCTCGACGTACTGCGGGCCGAGCAGCCGCAGAAAATCGCGAACCTTTTCGTACTCTTCTCGATCGTCGATCAGGACGCGTTCGACTTCGGGCGTAATGAAGTCGCGCGCCGCCTTGTAGACGAGGTTCATGTCCTTGTGGATGAGCGACGGGGCGGCGGCCCGCTTGTAGCTCTCGAGGATGCCGTGCCACATCCGGATCAGCACGCCGAGATCGGCGATCAGTTCCGCTTGGCTCACGCCGGCGGCCGCGGTCCGCACGACCGTCGCCATGCCCTCGGGACGGATCAGCTTCATGATCCCCTTGAGGCGGTTGCGCTCGTCGGCGCCGTCGATCTTGCGCGAGACGCCCGAATACTTGCCGGTCGGCATCAGGATGAGGTAGCGGCCGGGCAGCGAGATGTTGGTCGAAACCCGCGCGCCCTTGAGGCCGCGCGGTTCCTTGACGATTTGGACGAGGACGTCGTCGCCGCGGCTGATCTTCTCGGTAATCGTCCAGCCGGAGCGGCCCTGCGTGATCTCGACGTCGCCGATGTTCAGCGGCGTCTTGTTGATGTCGTCGACGTAGAGGAAGGCGTTGCGGCCGAGGCCGATATCGACGAAACTCGCGCCCATGCCGGGCAGCACGTTGACGACTTTGCCTTTGTAGATCGACCCGATGACTTTCTCTTCGCGCTCGACGTAGATTTCGGCGAGGCGGCCGTCCTCGAGGATCGCGACCCGGTTTTCCCAAGGGTCGCTCGATACCAGGAGTTCTGTTGGCACGTGGTGACCTTTCGGATTGGGCGGTGCGCGGAGCACCGCGAAGGGATTCGGCCTTTGGCGCGCGAGGCCGCGGGGAACGGTCGCGGTGCGCGGGCCAAGAGCCACGGCAGGACCGGCGACGTCGATCCGATGCGCCGAAAACGCGGGTGCGCGCAGAGCTGCGGCGCGCCCGCAAACATTTCAAAATCGGATGGCGAGCGATTATCCGCCGGGCGGCAGGGTCCTCCCTCCGGCCGGCCCCTAGCAGCTAGAAAACCAGGCGGTCGCGCTGGAGGTGGATATTGAGCAGGATGCCGACGGCGGCGAAGTCGGTCAGCACCGCCGTCCCGCCGTAGGAGAGGAACGGGAGCGGGATCCCCGTGATCGGCATCACGCCGACGGTCATGCCGACGTTGACGACCACGTGAAAGGCGAGCATCGCGACCAGCCCGACCGCGAGCAGCGCACCGAAGCGCTCCCGCGCGGCGAACATCGCCTGGATCCCGCCGAATAAGACGATCCCGTAGAGCCCGATCAGCCCGCAGACGCCGACGAAGCCGAGCTCCTCGCCGACGACCGTGAAGATGAAGTCGCGCGAGTGTTCGGGTACGAAATCGAGCTGCGTCTGCGAACCGTGACCGAGGCCGCGGCCGTACAGCTCGCCGTTGCCGATCGCGATCTTGGCCTGCGCGAGGTTCCAGCCGGCCCCCTGCGGATCGGCGTTCGGGTGCAGGAACGCGAGCAGCCGCGTGCGCTGGAAGGGCCGCAGCACCAGGTTCGTCCCGGCGACCAGTGCGCCGAGCGCGCCGACGATCGCCGCATACGCCACCACGTAGCGCATCCGGCTCGCGCCGGCAAAGAGCTGCGCGGAGAGGATCGCACCGAGCACGAGCGCCGTCCCGAGGTCGGGCTGTTTGAGGATCAAGAGGGCGGGAACCGCGACGCCGAGCGCGGCCAGGCCGATCCGCTGCCAACCGACCTCGCCCTTACGCGCGAGCAGCGCCGCAACGGCGATCGCGATCACGAGCTTGGCGGGTTCGGAAGGCTGAAATTGGAATGGGCCGAGCGAGACCCAGCGCTGCGCGCCGAGCGCGCTGTGCCCGGCCAGCATCACGAACGCAAGCAGCGCGACGCTTGCGATATACAGCGTGCGCGCCCAGCGTTCCCAGCGGTGATAATCGATCGCCGCGCAGAGCGCCATCGCCGCGAGCCCGAGCGCGACGAAGATCGCCTGTTTGTGCCATTCGGAGCCGGGATTGGGTGCATGCAGATCGGCCGAGCCGATGAGGAGAACGCCCGCGCAGCCCAGCACCAGCGCGCTCGCGGCCATGGCCCAATGAAACGACGCATACCAGGAACGCTCCACGGAACGCAACGTTGGTCGGCGCGGAGGGTAGCGCCTTCGCGGTTGCGCCTACGGCTGCTTCGGACGAACCGCCGGGCGGTTTCGCGCTGGGACCCGTTGAACACCGGCGAGGAGGTGAGGCCGATGCAGCCCGAGCCGATGCGGATGACCCTCGCCGAATATCTCGAGTGGGAGTCCGCGCGTCCGACCAAATTCGAGTTTGCGAACGGCCTCGTCTACGCGATGGTCGGCGCGACGGACGCCCACCAGCAGATCATCGTGAACCTGGCCGCGCTCATTCGGCCGCGTCTCCGCGGGACGCCGTCCCGCATCTACACGAACGACATCAAGGTCCTGCCCCCGAACACAAGCACCAGCCGCTATCCCGACCTCCTCGTGACCTGCGAGCCGCGCGATCTCGAGGATGCGCTCATCAAGCGGCACCCGAAACTTATCATCGAGGTGCTTTCGAAGCGAACGGAACGCACCGGCCTCGTCGACAAGCTCGACGAATACCGCGGCATTGCGGAACTCGAAGAGTACGTCCTGATCGACTCGCGCCGCATTGCCGCCCGCGGCTACCGCCGCTCCGGCGAAGACTGGGTGCTTCACGAATACTCGTCGCCCGACGAGACCGTACGTTTCTCGTCGCTCGGCCTCGACCTGTCGCTCGAACACATATACGAAGACGTCCCGCTACGCAATTGAACCAGGGCGTTCAATTCGTTGACGACAAGAGCCGGCCGGCGATCGCCTGCTCCGTCGAGCCCGCATGACGGCGAGACGGAATGCTCAAAGATGGAACGACCGCGCCGCGCACGCCGTGCGACGATTCGGCGTTACGCTTCGGCGCCCGCCGTTCGCGGGGCCTCAAGCGGCCGTTGCATCGGCGGTATCGCGCTCGTTCGGCGACGACGGCGGCGCCGCGGCTTGGCGCCAATAGCCGGTGCCGCCGGGGGCGCATCGCTCGGGCTTTCGGGCGCCGAATCGCCCGCCCGTTCCGGTGCCGTTTCGACCGGCGCCGGCGGCTCTGCCGTAGCCGCAGGTTCTGCCGGAGGCGCGGGCTCCAGCAACGGGGCGTCCGCAGGCGCGAGCGGCGGGACGATCGTGCGGCGGACGCCGGTGATCGGGATGCTGGCGAGCATCGCCACCTCGCGTTCGCGGTGCTCGAAACTCACTTCGGCGGCGGATTCGTCGAACTCGACGTAGCGCGCGATCACGCCCAGCAGGTCGCGGCGCAGGTCCTCGACGATCTCGGGCGCGAGCGCGAGGTGATCGGAAAGCAGGACCAAGCGCAGGCGCTCGCGGGCGGTCGCGCCGGAGCGTTCCGGTTTGAAGAGGCGGCTGAAGAACTCGAACATCAGGCGCGCCCTCCGAAGAACGTCCCGAGTCGCGCGAACAGACCCGCGTGCGGCAGGGCGACCTGCGGCGCGGGGACGTCATCGCCGTCGAGTTTGGCGGCGATCGCGCGAAAGGCGGCGCCGACCGGCGAATTCGGATCGAGCGCCGGCGGTTCGCCGCGATTGGTGGCGACGATCACGCCGGGCTCGTCGGCGATCACGCCGAGCAGCGGCAGGCGCAGGATCGCGTCGACGTCCGCGACGGAGAGCATCTTGCCGCGGCGCACGAGCTGCGGCCGCAGGCGATTGACGATCAGCTGCGGGCGCCAGT
>JBOHTX010000177.1:0-4641 GCA_050733855.1 Vulcanimicrobiaceae bacterium | reverse complement strand
CCGGTGCCCGTACTGGCCTCTCGCTCGCCGCCACGCTGCGCAGCAGCGCGTATCGCGACCCGACCGCGGTAACGCCGTTCGCGCCGCCGACCGCCTCGCTCGAGGCCGAAGGCTCGCTGCGCGTCGACGCGCGCACGACCCTCTCGCTCGGCGCAAGCGAACAGCGCTTCCCGGATTTCCCCTCCGACCGGACGGTTTCGCTCGCCATGAACCGCGCACTCGGCGACGGCGCGCTGTTCGCTTCGCTCGGCATTTCGCGCCTCGGGACGTTACCGGGCCAGACGCTCGCAAGCCTCTCGTACGTTGCATCCCTCGGCCCTCGCAGTTCGCTCGCCGTGCAGAACCAGCTCGGCTCGAACGTTCAAAACGCGCTGGATTTCCGCAACAACGCACCGAGCAGCGACGCCGGCTTCGGATACGACCTGCATCTGGCCTCGGGAGAGGGCGCGAGCGACGCGCTCTCGGCGGTCGAGCACGCCCCGTTCGCCGACTTCAACGGGACCGTGCAGCAGAGCGGGTCGAGCACCCTCGGTTCGGTTTCGCTCGGCGGCGCAATCGCGCACGTCGGCGGTCACTCCTTTCTCGCTCGCCCGATCGGCGACGGGTTCGCGCTGGTGGAAACCGGCGTCCCCGGAACGCCGGTGACGCTCGACGGGCGCTTGGTCGGCACGAGCGACGGGAACGGAAACCTGGTCGTTCCGTCGCTCTCGTCGTATGCGGCAAACCACCTGGCGATCGATCCGAACGCGCTCCCGCTCGACGTGCAGGCGCTGCGCGCCGCCGAGAACGTCGCGCCGGGAAGTCGTGGCGGCGCCGTGGTCGTCCTGCGCACGCGCACGATCCGCTACGTTATCGGAACCGTCCGGATCGCACGCGGCGGGCGCACGCTCGTTCCAAGCGACGGAATGCTGACGCTCGCGCGCGGCGGCGCCGTGCCGGTACGCGCTCGGCTCGACGGCGAGGGTGGATTTTATCTCGAGAACCTCGCGCCAGGACGATACGAAACGACCGTGCGCGCCAGCGACGGCGTCTGCCGCTTCTCGCTTTCGATTCCGGCAGCGCGCGCGATCGCAACCGATCTCGGGACGCTCACGTGCATCGCCGCATCGTAGCCGCCGCGTTGGCAGCGATGTTTGCGGCAGCGAGCGTTCGCCTGGAGCAACAACCCGCAGACGCGCTTTTGAGCGTGTGCACGATTACTCCAAGCCCCGTGACCTTCGGGAGCTACGATCCGCTCCTGGCAAGTCCGGTGACCGCCTCGGCTCCAGTCACGATCAGTTGCACCCTCGGGCTCCTGGTCTCGGCGACGGTCACCCTCGGAACCGGCGGATCGGGGACCTTCTTCCCGCGTACGATGTCCGGCCCGAGCTCGCTGCAATATCAGCTCTTCACGGACGCCGCGCACACGATCGTCTGGGGCGACGGCACGGCCGGCACGGCGACGAATTCGTACTCGTCGTTGCTGGGCGGGAACGCCACCTTCACGGTCTACGGGCAAATCCCGGCGGCGCAGAGCGTCAAGGTCGGGAGCTACTCCGACACGGTGGTCGAAACCGTCGACTTTTGAGCGACGGGCCGTTGTCGCCGAAGCCGGGCTACCGCTCGAGTTCGGCGATCTCGTCCGCGCCGAGTTCGAGAGCGAGCGCGCCGAGCACGCCGTCGACCTGCTGCGCGCTGCGGCCGCCCACGATCGCGCCGGTGACCGCGGGATTGCGCAGCGTCCAGGCGATCGCGACCTCGCCCGGCGAGCGGCCGTGGCGCCGGCTGATCTCGCGGAGCCGGTGCACGAGCGCCAGGTTGCGCGAAAGCTTCGGTTCGCGGAATTCGGGGTTGCGCGCGCGGAAGTCGCTCTCGGGGAGCGCCGCGATCCGTTCGCGCGTCATCGCGCCTGAAAGCAACCCCGATTGCATCGGTGAGTAGACGATCACGCCGATCCCCTGCGCCAGGCAGTAGGGCAAGATCGCTTCCTCGATCTCGCGCCGCACCAGCGAATACGGCGGCTGCAAGGAGCTGACCGGCGCGATCGCGCGTGCGCGTTCCAGTTCGTCGACGCTAAAGTTCGAAACTCCGGCCCAGCGGATTTTGCCCGCGGCCTTGAGTTCTTGCAGCGCGCTCCAGCCGTCGTCGATCTCTTCCATCCGCTCGGTCGGCCAGTGAATTTGATAGAGGTCGATCGCCTCGACCCGCAGCCGGCGCAGACTCGCCTCGCATTCGCGCAGGATCGAGTCGTGCGAGATGTGTTCGACCACGTCCCCGCCGCCGCTTTCGATCAGGCCGCATTTCGTGAAGAGATACGGCGGTTCGTGCATCCCGGCGAGCGCGCGCGCCACGACCTCTTCGGAGTGCCCCAAGCCGTAGGCCGCCGCGGTATCGATCCAGTTGATCCCGCGTTCGAGCGCGCGCCGGATCGCCGCGATCGAATCGTCGTCGTCTTGCGGCCCCCAGCCGAAGCGCCATTCGTGGCCGCCGACGGCCCAGGCGCCGAAGCCGATCCGGCTGATCGCTAGGTCCGTGTTTCCCAAGGTGCGCGTGCCCAAACCCGTCTTCATCGCTTCTCCATTGCCGTCGTCGCGCGTCGCTCCGGCGCGGCGCGCAAGATGCGGTCGTCACCCGAGCGGAGCGTCACGCCGGCCGCATCGAACCATTCGAGCAACGGGACCGCGTATTTGCGCGAGGTTCCGATCAGGTCGCGAAAGGCCGCCGGCGAGATCCGGCCCGCGCGCCGCAGCTCCGCTTCGAACACGGCGCGGATGCGCGCGATCTGCGAGCCGCGGTAGAACGAATCGCCGACGCGCACCACCGCGCCGCTCGCGAGCAAGGTTTCGAAAGCGTCCGCGATCCCCTCGACCTTCGAGACGTGCAGCGCGGCGAGCACCTGGGCGGCCGCAATCGGAGTGCCCGGCGCCGGGTCTCCGGCGAGCATGACGTCGAAGAGGGCGCGCTGGGCCGCGTTCGGGGCCGGAACGAAGCCCGCGGTCGCGAGGTACCCGCCGCGTGCGTTCAACCGGCCATCCTCGACGGCCGGCGCGAGCAAGCGGCCGAGCGCGGGCCCCGCGATTTCGAGCCGGCGTGCAAGTTGGACAAGCGGAATCCCAAGCGCCCACGGGCGCGCCCGCTCGCCCGCACGCAACAGCGCGTCGACCCGCGCATACAGCTCTTCGCCTGCGGCCGCGTCGAGATAACCGGGCGGACGCGCGAGCCGCAGCGCGCGTCCCTCTTCGGCGAAGCGTTCGAGCAGTTCGTGCGCCCGCTCTTCGCGCAGGTTGGCCGCCGCGCCGAGCGCGGTCGCGCCGGTACCCACCGTGCCCGCCGCACGCAGCGCGGCGAGCAGGGCACGCTCCTCCGGAGAATCGTCGTCGTGTCCGAACGCGTCCGCCTCGCCGCCGGGTGCGCTCGCCTCGAGCGTCCCGAACGTCCCGCCGCCGAGCAGCGTCTTGGGAGAAAGCCGGCGCACGACGAAGGGGCCGCCCGCGACCGCGAGGGTCGGCTCGCGCAACACGAGCTGTGCCGAGAGTTCGGGCTCGTCGGCTGCGGGCGGTCGCTCGAAGACGAGCACCCCGAGAATCTCGGCCGAACCGATGTAGGCGCGCACGGGTGTTCGGCGGCGCAGCAACGCGCGCGCGGCGGGACGCGGGCGAAAACGCACCGCAAAGCGCCCGCCGCCGGAAAACTCCGGCGCGGCGAGCACCGCCCCGCGGCGCAATTCCTCGCGCTCGACGCCCGGCAAATTGACGGCCACGCGCGCTCCGCCCGCGACCCGCTCCTTCGCCGTACCGAAGACCTGCAGGCCGCGCACCCGCACGCGGCGTCCGAGCGGAATGAGCTGCAGCTCGTCGCCGACCGCGAGCGTGCCCTGCATCAGCGTGCCGGTGACGACCGTTCCGAATCCGGCGCGCGCGAAGACCCGATCGATCGGCAGGTACGGCGGCGCCTCCGGAGCGCGCGGCGCAAGGGCCAGCAGCGCCGCGTGGATCGCGCTCCGCAGCGCCGCGAGTCCCTCGCCGCTCTTGGTCGAAACCGTCACGAGCTTGGCGCCGTCGGCCGGCGTTCCGCGCAGTTCTTCGCCGACCAGCTCGGCCGCGAAGGCCAGCTCGTCGGGCGCGAGCAGGTCGGCCTTCGAAAGCACCACGATCGTCCGCCGAACGTTTAAGTATCGAAGTATTTCGAGGTGTTCGAGCGTCTGCGGCCGCACGCCTTCGTTGGCGGCGATCACGAGCAGCAGCAGTTCCATCCCGGCCGCGCCCGCCAACATGTTGTGCAGAAAGCGCTCGTGGCCGGGTACGTCGACGATCCCGGCTTCGACCCCGTCCTCGAAGGACAGGAGCGCGAAGCCGAGGTCGAGCGTCATGCCGCGCAGTTGTTCTTCGACCCAGCGGTCGGGATCGGTCCCGGTCAGCGCACGCACGAGCGACGACTTGCCGTGGTCGACGTGGCCCGCCGTCCCTACGATGTGCACGGCGTGCCGTTGCCGCGGGGCCGCACAGCCGCGACCAGCGCGGCGCCGAGTTCGGCGTCGCTCTCGGGGAGCACCGTGCGCAGATCGAGCCGCACGCGTTCGCCCTCGATGCGCCCGACGACGGCGGGCCGCCCTAGACGCAAGCGCCGCGCCAGCCGTTCCGCCCCGCCCGGGCTGTGCAGCGC
>JBOHTX010000176.1:0-4682 GCA_050733855.1 Vulcanimicrobiaceae bacterium | reverse complement strand
GGCCAGAGCAGCGAGCGATTCTCGTCGGCCGCTTCGAGGATCGTCGGGCCGAAGAGCACTTCGGTATCGATCCCGCGGCTGCGCAAGTCGTCGTTGAGTTGCGGGCGGACGAACTGGTGAAAGGCGTAGTCGTCGGCGTAGCGGTCCAGCAGAAACTCGGCGTGCGCCTGCGCGTCGTACGTTCCGGCGCGCTTTCCGGCCCCGACTGCAAGCGCCGTCGCGAGCGCCGTGCCGACCGTGTTCGCGTCTGTATTCCATGAGGCGAACGCATCGATCCGCCCCGCGATCCCGCGCGCGATCAGCGCCTCCGTCAACTCGCGCTGCGCGGGGCCGGCGTTGCCTTCGAGGAAGCTGAGGTCTGCGACGGCGACGCTCTCCCCGGCGGCGACGGCGGCCGCGATTCGATCTTCGTACGCAGCCTCGTCGGCGTCGCTCGTCTGCGGGACTTTGACAAACAGCTCGACGTCCGCGGGACCGCTCTGCACGTGCGCGCCCGCGGTTGCGATCATTCGCGCGATCGTGCTTGCGACCGGGACGTACTCGAGCGGATCTTCGTACCCGCCGCCGTCCGCTCGCGAGTAGTCGACGGCGACGCTCGGACGCCAGCCGACGTTGCGCGCGAACGCGGCCGCGACGCCCAGCATCCCCAGTTCATCGGCGCCGGGTTCGATCGACGCGCGCGCGCCGAGATCCCAGGCCGCCGCGGTCCGCTCGAGCGCTGCGATATCCCGCAGGTGTAGCCCCGTCGGGCCTGCATCGTCCTGGCCGAGGACGATGCGGTCGAACTCGCCCTCGCCGGCAAGCTGCAAGGCCCAGGCGTCGACCTCGCGGTCGCGGCGGCGCGCATCGAGGTAGGCCGCGAGCACCGGTGCGCCGATCTTCGCGCGCAACGCCTCGGCTTGCGCGCGTTCTTGCGGCGTCACCGGTGGATCGGGCAGATTGGCGTAGTCCGCGATCAGCGACGCGCGCTCGCCGGCCGCGAAGAAATCGCGCGTCGGGCCACCGGCCGGGACCCCGGTCGGCGCGAGCCGCATGATCGTCCCGAAGAGATCGATGAAGGCAGCGGGCCGCGCCGTCCGCAAGCGCGCGAGTTGCGAGAGCCGCGCGTACGCGATCCCGGCCGGCAGCCCCGGCAGACGCGAGGCGACAAGTCCGCCGTAGGCGATCATGTCGCTCGAAACCACGAATGCGCTTGCGTCCGCCGTCTGCGGCGAAAAGAGCCACGGCAAGATCGCTTGCGGATCGCCCGGCCGCAGGTAATTTCCCAGTTCGTCGTGCGGCGGGGCGATCACGCGCTGGCCCGCGATTTCGCCGAGCATTAGCGGAAGCCGGTAGGTCACGGGCCGGTCGTCGAGCGGCACCAACACGACGGTCGGCACCGTGCGGCCGGCCGGCGCGGCGCGCGCGAACGGCGGCGCCCCGAATGTCACGGCGGCAATGCCGAGCGAAGCGAGCGTCACCGTGACGCGCCGAAACCCTTGCCTCACAACGGCCACGGACCGGCGACTTCGCCACCGCGCGCCCGGCGTCCGCGCGGTGTCCCGGCGTGAGAGTTCGGTGAGATTGCCGTTCGCGGGGCCGCTCGGTTCGCGAGGGCGCGGGGAGCGGCGCGCGGGCGACGCGAAGCGGGAGCGCCATGACGAGCCTGGCGTTTTCAACCAAAGGTTTGCGACTCGGCCTCGTTGCCGTCGGCGCACTCGGAGTTGCGGCGCTCGCCGCCTGCGGCGGCAACAGCAACCCGAACTCTGCGAACCTCCCGTGCGGCGCTCCGCAGGGGCAAGTCGTGGTCGCCTATCCGGCCCCGAGTTCGACCGGGATCCCCGACAACTTCCAAGGCGTCATCTTCGCCTCGACCAACGGTCTGAGCGGTTCGTACTCCGCGGCCTTGGCCGCCAACGGCAGCTCGCAGGGCATCCTGCTGCAAAACGTCTCTGCGGTCTCACCGCCGTTCCCCACACCGTTCGCGAGCCCGTCTTTCGCGAACCCGGTCTACCAGGAAAGCTCGTACTTCGGTAATTCCCCGCTCTCGGCGGCGACGACCTACGGCGTCTACCTCAACGACCAAAACTCCAACTGCACGCCGACTTTACTTTCGACCTTCACCTCGCAGTAGCGCGGCCACGCGCGGCAGCACTTGGAGTCGCTCGCTGGGAATCCAGCCGTACGACTTCGAAGCGCGTCCCATGTGCAGGTCGTCGCTCGCGACGAAGCGATTGCCGCTCGGGACGGTCGCACTCGGCTGCGCGTTGCTCGTCGCTTGCGACGCTTCGTCGCCGGCCACACCGGCCTGCGGGGCACCGCGCGGCCAGGTGAGCGTCGCGTACCCGGCACCGAATTCGCAGAACATCCCCGACGATTTTTCGGGCGTGATCTTCGCCTCGACGAACGGGCTCGCGAACTCATACCAAGCGATCATCGTCGCCAATGGGACCGCCGACGTCACCGAGCTGAATACGGTCGTCGCCGCCGCGCCGCCCTTCCCCACGCCGTTCGCGACGCCGCCGTTCCCCGGTCCGGTCTATCAGGTGAGCACCTATCCAAATGCGCAGCCGCTGCTCGGCTTCACGCCGTACTACGTCTACCTCAACGATACCAACTCGAACTGCGCGCCGACCCTGCTCTCGCACTTCACCTCGCACTGAACTCCGGCGCGCGGCCCTGTTTTTCGAGCGTCAGCGCCGCGCCTTGCGCGGAGGCCGCGCCTCGCTCATCGGGCTCGTGGACGGCTCCGCGGCAGGAGCACCGGCGCTCGCTACCGGCGCGGGCGGCGCGAGTTCGACGAGCAGGTCGCCGGCGGCGACGCGGCCGCCGACGGGGACGACGAGCGCGACCACCACGCCGTCGCGCGGCGCGTGCAACACCGACTGCATCTTCATCGCCTCGATCGTCAGCAGGGCCTCGCCCGCGCGGACCGGGCGGCCCTCGGCAACCGAGACCGTCACCACCTGGCCCGGCATCGGCGCCGCCACGTGCGCCGGATTTCCGGGTTCTGCGCGGCGCGCGGGCGGGCGCAGGCCGACGGCGTGCCGGTCCGCGATCGCGACCGGCCGCGGCTGGCCGTTCAGCTCGAAGTAGACGGTCCGCTCGCCCCGCTCGTCGGGTTCGCCGAGCGCGGCGTAGCGCACGATCAGGGTGACGCCGCGCTCCAGCTCGACGGCGATTTCGTCGCCGACGTTCATTCCGTAAAAGAAGGTCGGCGTCTCGAGCACGCCGACCTCGCCGAAGCGCTCAACGTGCCGCGCGAACTCGAGCAGCACACTCGGGTACATCAGATACGACTGCAGTTCGTCCTCGCTCGGCGCGCGGCCGATCCGCTCTGCAAGTTCGGCTCGCACGGCAACGAGATCGCGCGGCGCGAGCGGCGGGGCCGAGCGCAACGGCGGGGCTTCGTCGCCCAGCACTTTGCGAGCGAGCGCCGGCGGAAAACCGTTGGGCGGACGACCGAGTTCGCCGCGAAAGAAGGCGACCACCGATTGCGGGAAGGCGAGCGGGCGGTCCGGGTCGAGCACCGCCTCCGCGTCGAGGTCGCCCCCGACCATGAAGAGCGCCATGTCGCCCACGACTTTCGACGTCGGCGTCACCTTGACGATATCGCCGAAGAGCCGGTTGACGGTCGCGTACGCCTCGAGTACCTCGCCCCAACGGCCGCCGAGCCCCATCGCTTGCGCTTGCTCGCGCAGGTTCGTGTACTGCCCGCCCGGGATCTCGTGCACGTAGACGGCCGCACTCGGCGCGCGGGTCTCGGCTTCGAACGGCCGATAGTAGGCGCGTACCGTCTCCCAATAATTCGAGAGCGCGTCGATCGCGGCCGGATCGAGCCCGGTCGCGCGCGGCGTGTGCGCGAGCGCCGCGACAAGTGCGCCGAGGCTCGGCTGCGAGAACAGCGCGCTCATCGCATCGGTCGCGGCATCGGCCGCATCGACGCCGGCTTCGCCGGCTGCCAGCACGGTCGCAATCCCGTTGCCGGCCGTGTCGTGCGTGTGCAGATGCACGGGCAGGCCCGTTTCCTCGCGCAAGGCGCGCACCAAACGGCGGGCCGCTTCCGGGCGCAAGAGTCCGGCCATATCTTTGATCCCGAGGATCTGCGCGCCGGCGGCTTCGAGCGTGCGCGCCAGGCGCAGGTAGTAGGCGAGATCGTAGGTCGGGCGCGACGGATCGAGCAGGTCGCCCGTATAGCAGAGTGCGACCTCGCAGAGCGCGCCGCTTTGGCGGACCGCGTCGATTGCGACCCGCATGTTCTCCGGATCGTTGAGCGAGTCGAAGATGCGGAAGAGGTCGATCCCGGCCGCCGCCGCCTGCGCGATGAAGGCGCGCACGACGTTCTCGGGATAGGCGGTGTAACCGACCGCATTCGCCCCGCGCAGCAGCATCTGCAGCAAGACGTTGGGGACCGCCGCGCGCAGACCGCGCAGACGCGCCCAGGGGTCTTCGTGCAGAAAGCGCATCGCGACGTCGAAGGTGGCGCCGCCCCAGCACTCGAGCGAGAACAGGTTGGGCAGCAGGCCCGCATAGGAGGGCGCGATGCGCAGCAGATCGATACTGCGCACGCGGGTGGCGAGCAGCGACTGGTGGGCGTCGCGGAAGGTCGTATCGGTGACGAGCAGCTGCGGCTGCTCGCGCATCCAGCGCGCGAAGCCTTCGGCGCCGAGGTCGCGCAGCCGCTCGCGCGTGCCGGGGAGCGG
>JBOHTX010000175.1:0-4774 GCA_050733855.1 Vulcanimicrobiaceae bacterium | reverse complement strand
CAGGAAGGTCGTCGTTTTGCCGGCGCCGTTTGGACCGAGTAGTCCTACGAACTCGCCGCGCGCGAGCGTGAACGAAAGCCGGTCGACCGCGGTGCGCTCGCCGTAGCGCTTCGTAAGGCCGGCGACTTCGAGCATCGGCGGCGCCGGTTCGCGGAGCGCCGTCAGACTGCTTCAGCCGCGGTGCCGAACGGCGCGGCGGGGACGGCCTCGCGCCCTTCGGCGAACTGGGTGTGGTAGAGGCGCGCGTAGAGGCCGGCACGCGCGAGCAGTTCGGGGTGCGTTCCGCGTTCGACGACGCGGCCGTGGTCGACCACGAAGATCACGTCGGCCGAGAGAATCGTCGAGAGCCGGTGCGCGATCACAAGACTGGTGCGGCCCTCCAAGAGCCGCTCGAAGGCTGCCTGGATGGCGCGCTCGTTTTCCGAATCGAGCGCGCTCGTCGCCTCGTCGAGGATCAGGATGCGGGGGTCCTTGAGCAGCACGCGCGCGATCGCGAGGCGCTGACGTTCGCCGCCGGAAAGCTTGTGCCCGCGCTCGCCGACGACGGTCGCATAGCCTTCCGGCAGCGAGGCGATGAAATCGTGAATGTTCGCTGCGCGCGCGGCCGCTTCGAGTTCGCTTGGGGTCGCGTCTTCGCGGCCGTAGCGCAGATTGCTTGCGATCGTGTCGTGGAAGAGATAGGTCTCCTGGGTCACGATCCCGATCTTCGAACGCAGGCTGGCCAGCTCGAGTTCGCGCAGCTCGATCCCGTCGACGAGCACGCGGCCTTCCTGCGGGTCGTAGAAGCGCGGGACGAGCTGGGTGATCGTGGTCTTGCCGGCGCCCGAGGGGCCGACGAAAGCGGCGAGCTGGCCCGGCGCGATCGCGAAGTCGACGCCGTCGAGCGCGACCCGGCCGGTCGCATAGGCAAAGTGCACGTCCTCGAAGCGAATCTCGCCGCGGAATCCGCCCGGGCCGTCGCCGGCCAGCGTGCGGGTTCCGCTCGGCTCCGGCGCCATATCGAGGTACTCGAAGATCCGCTCGAAGACGGCCAGCGCGCTGACGATCTGCACCTGAATTCCGGCGAGGATCGAGGCCGGGCCATAGAGCCGCCCGAGTAGCGCGACGAAGGCCACGATCGTGCCGACCGTGATCCCGCCGAAGATCGTGAGGTATCCGCCGCCGAGCCACACGAGCGCAGGCCCTACGATCACCATCGCGCCGATCGCCGCGATGAACCAGCGGCCGACCATCGCCAGGCGAATCTCGAGGCCCATCAGCTCGCTCGCGGTCCGCAGGAAGCGGTTCGCTTCGAAGCGCTCGCGCACGAACGATTTGATCAGCGTGATCCCCGAGAGCGAGAGCGTCTCTTGCGTCAGCCCTTCGATTTCGTCGCGCTGCACGCGGGTCTTCATCCGAATCTTGTACATGCGGCGGCCGACCGGCCCGAGCGGGAGGATCATCAGCGGCACGACCGCGAGCGCCACCAGCGACAGCCGCCAATCGAGCACCAGCATCGCGACGATCGTGGTGACGATCGTCGCGATGTTGGTGAGGATCGAGACGAGCGTTCCGGTCACCACGTCGTCGACGTTGTCGACGTCGTTCGAGACGCGGTTCATGATTTCGCCGGTCTTCGTTCCGGTGAAGAAGGAGATCGGCATCAGGTGCAGGTGCGAGACCAGGCGCGTGCGCAGATCGCGCATGATCCCCTCGCCGACGACCGAATTCAGGTAGCCCTGCAGCACCAGGATCAGCGCCCCGATCAGCGCTGCCCCGACCATGAGCGCGACGTCGATCCACAGGCGATGGACGTCGTGGCGTGCGAGCGCGACATCGATCAGGTCGCGGGTCAAGAGCGCCGGCGCAAGCCCCAGGGTCGAGCCGACCACGATGCAGCCGACGACCGCCGACTCCTGCCGCCAATACGGAAGGAACAGCGCCCAGATGCGCCGTGCGTCCACCTTGCGACGAACGCGCGGCTTCTCGGGGTTGAACATGCTCGTCCACATCAAGTGGGTCGGAGGCCCGCCTAACATCGTAGGCTATGACCTGCGGCGTGCCGGAGCGGTTTCCCGCTTCACGGGCGAACCGAGGCCGCTCGCGCGCTATTTCGAGGGCGGTACCCGGTGGCCGCGAGCGCCGCGAAAGAGGAGGTCGAGCGCGTTCGGCCCCAGGCGGGCAAGATCCGGGATAACGAAGTGGCGCGAGTCGTCGACGGCAAGGATGCCGGCTCGGGCGAGCTTGCCGATCTCGACCGAGCACGCTTCGCGGGTCGCTCCCGCGAAGCTCGCGATCGCTTGATGCGAGAACCGGACGGAGATGCGGATACCGCCTCCCGGCAGCGGTTCGCCGAGGTCCTCGGCGAGCTGCCGCAAGACCTCGAGAACGCGGCCTCGCACGGTCGCAAAGGCGATGCCGGCGATCCGCGTTTCAGCTTCGGTGCGCCGGTGGGCGACCTCGCGTGCGACCATCATGGTGAGTTGTGGCCGGTGGCGCATCAGCGACGAAAAATCGTCGATCGAGGCTGCGCAGACGTGCGCTTCATCGAGCGTCTCTGCGACCGTCAGGCGCTCCGCTTCGCCGAAGAGCGCGAGTTCTCCGAAGATGTCGCCCGGGCCGAGCACGGCCAAACTCGCCTCCCGCCCCGCTTCGGTGGTGCGGTAGATTCGCACGTGTCCCGTTTTGAGGAGGTAGATCGCGTCGCCCAGGTCGCCCTCGTAAAAGACGACGCGCCGCGGGGGATAGTCGGCTTCCCGGAAAAGGTGCGCGAAACGCTCGATCTCGGCAAGCGGGACGCCCCGGAAGAGGCGATTTCGCTCCAAATACCAGACCTTGTTTGCCACGAGGGAGATGGCTGCGCCGCTGCCGGGCCGCCTACCTTCGTTCTGGTCGTCGTCACACGCTGCCCCCGATCAGCGCAAGCGAGCTTTGCATCTCTTGCGGACCGAGCTCTCCAAAACGGATGCGGCGCACGATGCCCTCGCGGTCGACGAAGACCGAAACCGGGAGACCTACGATCGAAAAGTCCGCCGCCGCAGCGCCGGGATCGATCCCCACCGGAAACGTGAGCCCGCGCGACGCGACGAACCGTCGAACGAGCAACGGGTCCTCCTCTTGATCGAGGGCTAAAACGACGAGCCCTCGCGCTTGGTCTTTGCGATAGTACCGCTCGATCTCGGGCATCTCGCGGTTACACGGCGGACACCACGTCGCAAAGAAATTGAGCCACAATGGCCTGCCCTCGAACGAGCGAATCGACGCGAGCGAGCCGTCGAGGCGGCGGACGGTAAAATCGGGCAACGGCTTGCCAACCGCAGCCGGCGTTTGCGGAGCGGCCACGGCACGCAAAACGTCCGTGTGGTTCCGCCAAACACCGAAGATCGCTGCGGCGGCGACGACCCACAGGAGAACGACCCCGCGCCAGCCCTTCATCGACCGAACCGCACGAAACGATTCGTCAAGCGGGCGATCGCCGCGGACGGATACGCGGGGCCGAAGTCGTATCGCACGTGCCACGTCGGGTCGATGAGGTACAGCGCGACCGTGTGGTCGGGGTCGATGCGGCTTCCTCCGTTGAAACGGACCTCGATGTCGTAGGCGCGCAGCACGCGAGCAACCGCCTGCGGCGACCCCGTAGCGAGCGCAAAGGTGCCGGGCCGCGCGCCGAGCTTGTGCGCGAGCGCTCGCAGGCGCGCCGGCGTATCGGCGAGCGGATCGACGGTGACGAGCACGAGCCGCACGCGTCCGAGGTCGCCGTCGCGCGCCAGATCGGACTGGATCGCGGCAAACTTCGCTTCGGTCAGCGGACACGTTTCGCGACAGGTCCCGGCGATGAATGAAACGAGCACCGCCTTGCCGTGCAACTCGGGCAGCAGCGGCCGGTTCGTCACCACGTCCTCGAGCGCGGGCGGCAGCGCCGCGCCCATCTCCCGGAAGAGCTGCACTTGTGGTCCGGCCGCGACGACCGGTGCGCTCTGCGTCGCCGGCGCAAGTGCGGCGACGAGCGCCACGAGTATTTTCAACACGAGTGCCTCGAGGGCGACCTCCCTACATCATCATCGGTTTCTTCATCTCGACGCTTTTGCCGTCGATCGTGTCGATCGTCAGCGCCGTGGCGCCGCCGCGCTCGTTGACGTAGCCGGTGACTTTCAGGTTCGGCTCCCCGATCGCATCGTAAACGCTCGGCGAGATCGGCACGAAATCGGCGTGGCTGATGATCGCGTAGGCTTGACCGTCGTTGGTCAGGAACGTCATTGGACTCCCTTGCAAGATGCAAGCCTTTGCGCAGAGTGCATGGTTGTGCCCGTAGTAGCCGTAGGCGGCGTAACAATTCGTATCGTCGATCTGGCCGACGAGCGTGACCGCTTTGGCATTGCCGGTCTTCGTGGGCTGGCCGCCCATGAGGAAGACGCCCTGCTTCATCATGCCCTGCATTTTGGTCATCATGCCGCCCTGCGAGGCCATGCTCTGCAGCTTGCCGTAGGGCAGGTCGTTCAGCGGACTCGGGTTGCCGGGCGAGCCGTTGTCGGCGAGCGCAACGACGCCCGAGCCCACGATCGCCGCGATTCCGGCGACGATCAACAGGCGCTTCGGATACCAATTCATTTCCGACCTCCAAGAAGCGAACCGGAGCGGCCGCACGCCGCCCGACATCCTCATGGTAGGTGCTCGCCTGCGGAAAGGCTGTAATGCTTTTTACTGCGCGCCGTCGAGGCAGGGCGGTTTCCCGTTTCGGCTACGCCGGGGCCTTACGGAGCGCGGCCAGTTCCTCGAAGAGGGCTCGCTCGCGCTC
>JBOHTX010000174.1:0-4775 GCA_050733855.1 Vulcanimicrobiaceae bacterium | reverse complement strand
GAACTACATCGTCGGGCTCGAGCCGCCGAGCGGCACGCGGGTCGGCCCCAACCCCGAGATCGGCGGGATCACGGAACCCAACGCGACGGTCACGATCGTGGGCACGAGCGGCGGCAGTTTCGATCAAGCGGGCGCGCCGCGCGCCGCAACCGTCGCCGACGGGCGCGGCCTCTTCTCCGCCCGGCTCGATCTGGGTGCGAACGCGGGCCCGTCGGTCGAGGTACGGATCCGTTCGGTCGCGCCGTCGGGCGCGGTCGCGCAACGCACGTTGCAGCTCGTGCTCTAGAGAACCCGCGTCGCACGACGAAGAGCCCCCGGCGAAAGACCGGGGGCTCCTGTTTGCGTTCCGGATCGCGAGGGCGCGTTAGGCGCTCGGCGAGGTGCTCGCCAGCGTCACCGTCGGCGTTTCGGTGATGTAGAAGTTCGGCGAACTCGTGTTGTACGCGAACGGTTGGCTGTTGTTGAACCCGGATGCGGTTCCGGAGAGAAACGGGGTCAGCGCGGTGACGACGTCGTTGATCGTCATGAAGCTGAAGGTCCGCTCGAAGGCGATGTTGTTCGAGGCGCTGTTCGGGCCGTTGACGGGCTCGGCCTGACCCGAGAGGCCAGTTGTCGACTGCAGCCCGAGGTCGGCGGCGATGACGCGAGCGAGCACGCGATGCTCGGCTTCGACTCCGAGGATCCGGCCGGCCAGCATCTTCAGAGCGTCGGTCGAGAGGTCGCGGATGCCGATCAGATAGGCGCCGATGAAGGCGTCTTCGAGCGTCACCAGGGTGTTGATCGTGGTGGTGAAGCCGGCGTCGGTGAACATCCCGGTCGGGTAGTAGAAGGTCAGCCCGAGCGGCTTCGCTCCGGCGCCGACCAGCGTGTTGTAGTGGATCGTCTCTTGGACCCGGCCCGCGACCAGATACGACTGGTCGTTCACGTTGTTGATCGTCATGAGCTGCTTGAAGGCGGGCGAGGTGTTGATGATGTTGTCGTACATCACGGTCGCCAGCGCCTCGGCCGTCGCCGCTGCGTTGATGATCGTCGTGTCGGAGGTCCCTTGCGCTTGGACCGGGGGGACGAAGTGGTTACTCGAGCAGGCGACGCCGAGCGTGGCGCCGGTCGCAAGCATGCCGATCAGCTTGAGGCGCGAGAGCGCTCCGCTGGTGAAGACCGACGTCTGTTCCGCCGTCGACTGGGACGAAACGAGCAGTTCCGGTGAGTCAATCGCCAATGCATTCTCCGTTTCTAACAAGTGAGGGGGTCGGCGACGCAAGGAAAGATGACGGCGCGGCCATGCGGCCGGGCGCGGAGTTCCCTGACGTGTGCGTCGGATAAACGCGCCGACGCTCGCCGTAGATGTAGACTCGGCGACGGACCGGGCCTGCCCCTGCCCGGGCGAGACCATGTACCGCAGAGCGCAACCACCGTCGCCGAGCGGCCGAGGCTCGCGCTCTGCGGGATCAACCTATTGGATGACGCCGTTGATACCGTTCGGGAAGAACGGAGTGACGATGCTCACCACTTGCGGCACCGTACGGATGACGGCGAGTCCACCCGAGGTGGGACTTGCCGAGACGGGATTCGGGTAGGTCGTGAAGTACTGCGTTCCGCTCGGCGGCGGTAGCACGTCTTGGCTGTCGGTCTGCTTCGTCGAAATGTTCTGCTGCGCGACGAGCAAGCGGATGTTCCCCGCGTGATAAGCCTCGACGGCGAGGATCTGCGCCGCGTAGCCGAGGATCGTCTTGGACATGAGGAGCGGCGCTGCGCCACCGTACGCGCTGACGCCCGTATCCTCGAAGGCTCGCGCTAGGACGAGGAACGTCGATTGCAGCATGTCGGCACCCGGAGTCGTGCCGAGACCGTCGAGGTTGATCGTCGGTTTCGCGACCGCGTACGAGCCGAGTGCAGCGCGCAGAAACTGCACGTGATCCAATTCATCTTGATAGATCTCGGCGGCGACGGCCTTCGTGAACGAATCCGTAAAATTGACCATGGCGCCGCCCGTGGTCGCTCCTTGGGTTCCGGTTCCCGTGATCGCTTGCCCGTTCGCTTCGATCGTCTTGCCGGTGACGGCCATCGAATAAAACTCGGCCTCGAGGTATTCGAGGTTGAGTGCGAAGTTGAGGACGTCGGGATCGCCTTGCGCCGAGACCGCCGGAACGCTGTGGTTCGTGGAGCAGGCGACCGCTCCGACCAGCGCTCCGCCGAGCATGCTGCTGATCATCGTAAGGCGCTTGATGCCGTGCCTGACCGCTGGCGTATAGGGCGAAATGGGCGCTTCTCGGGTTCGTTCCATGCAGTCGACCTTCTTTCGATTATTGCAAATAGCGAAAAGATGCGTCCGGACCAGCGCCGCTTCGAAGACCGATGCGGACAGCCACTTCGCGGTCCGTCCGTGAGCTTGAACGCGCGATGAACCCGGTTAGATGTAACGGGACCGACCCGTCACGTTCGCCCTTACATCGAAAGCGGCGAAGCGTAACCCGTGAGTTCGACGTAGCCGACGCCGAGCGGGCGACCGCTCGCAGCGCGGACGTCGACGTCGCCCTCCCAGTACGAGATGCCGCCGCGCTCGGCGAGTTCTTGGTCGCGCACGACCGGCACGAGCGTCAGCCTCAGGTGCGCGGCCGGGACGGTGACGAGCCAGCCGCTCGGATAGCGGGCGCCGGTGCGCGCGCTCGTCCACGTTCCGGTCGCGCGCACGTCGAAGGCTGCGAGCGGCAGGTGCACGACGTGACCGTCGCGTTCGATCAGGCTGCCGGAAGATTGCGGGGTCACGCTCCCGTCGCGCTCGCGCAAGCGGTAGAGCATCAGGGCGCGGCCGTCGTCGAGTTGGATCGAAAACCAGTCCCAGCCCACCTGGCCGCTCTGCAATTCGCTCGAACCGAACTCGTGGTCCATCCACGTGAGCCCCTGCACCGGAAAGCTGCGCCCGTCGTAGACCAGCGCGCCGGTCGTCCGCAAACGCGTGTAGGAATAGTAGTGCGAAGCGCACGACGCGCAGGCCCCTTTGCGCGAGAGGCCGTCGATCCCGTTGATCGCGGGCGGCCGCGCTGCGGTCAGCCGCAGGGCGAGCGCATCCCGGCCGCCCGTCGCGCGGTAGGTTGCCTGCAGATACATCTGCTCGAGGCGCGGGTCGGCGAGCGCATGCCCGTCGAGCCGCCAATCGAACACCCAAACCGCGAGCCGCTGCTGCGAGGCGCCGCCCATCCCGAGCGCTTCGCGCGCCGTCCGCTCGGCGTACACGAAGCGCGGTCCCTGCGCGTCCGTGATCGCGAAGTGCGCGGCGAAGAGTTCGTGCCCGCGCCAGCGGCTCTGCCCAGGACGAAGTTTCGGATCGCCCGGCGCGATACCGAAGCGAAAGAAGGTCAGTTCGTAGCCGAAACGCCGGCCGCTTGCCGTGCGCAGGTGACCCGTGAAGTACCACCACTCGGTCGCGTAGGCGTCGTGCGCGAAGTGATCGCGCGGAAATGCGAAGCGGTAGGGCGCGCGCGCGAACGCGAAGCCCGCTTGCACCGGATCGTACGCCGCTCGTTCGCTCGCTTCCGGCCGCGGTCTCGCGAACGGCGCGGCGAACGCGAGCAGCGCTAGTGCGACCAGCAGCAGCGCACCGAGCGCCACGGCGACCCCGGCGCCCCGCGGCCGGAGCGGGCCGTTCATTCGGTTCGCACCGCATCGGCCGTGCGGATCCGCGCCGCGATCCCGGCCGGGTAGAGCCCGGCCGCAAGCGCGGCGAGCACGACCAGCGCGAGCGCTTGCAGCAGGAACCCGTACGGCACGTGCAGCTCGATCAGCCAGCCGAACGCCTGCCGATTGATCACGTCGATCAGCAAGAGCGCGAGCGGCACCCCGATCAGGAAGCCGGCGAGCCCGCCGAGGCCGCCGATCGCCGCGGCTTCGTAGAGCACCATGCGCCGCACCCCGCCGCGGGCCAGACCGAGATAGCGCAGGAGTCCGATCTCGCGTTTGCGTTCGAGGACCAGGGCGAACAGGGTACTCACCACGCCCATCACCGCGATCGCGAGCGCGATCACGTACAGCGCATACGTCACCGCAAAGGTCCGGTTGAAAATCTCGACGACCAGCGCCCGCAATTCGCGGGTCGTCACCACGTCGATCCGGGCGGGCAACGCAGCGCGGATGACGCGCGTGCGCAGGTCGAGCAGATCGATGCCCGGCTTGGCGTAGATCGCGACCGAGTTCACGTTCGTATCTCGGAAGAGCCGCGCGAACGTCCGCTCGGAGATCAAGAGGATGCCCGCATCGCTCGAATAGTCGTTGTAGATCCCCACGATCCGCAAGCGCACGTTACCGCTCGGGGTCGCGATCGGAACGAGAGCGCCGGTCCCAAGGCCGAAGCGGGTAACGAACGGCTCGCTGGCCAGGGCCTCGTCGGTTCCCGGCATTCCGCGCGCGAGCGCTTGCGGGTCGGGGCCTGCGAGTAGCTGCAGTTTGTTGCGGCGGACGACTGCCGCGATATCGGTCGCCGCCAGGTTGGTCAGCGTACCGTGCAGCGGGATCGTGATCGCGCGGAAGGTATCGGCCGCCGCGACTCCCCGGACGCGCGCGATCCGGGCGACGGCGCCCGCCGAGAGCAGCGCATCGTAGGACGCGTCGGTCGGGCCGAGCGGCCGCACGAACAGGTCGGCTTTGATCGTTTCGCGCGACCAGGTCACGACCGTCGTGCGAAAGGAGCCCACCAGGATAGCGATCGCGACCATCGTGCCGACCGCGACGCCGAGCGACGCAACCGCGACCGCGTTGCGGCGCAGCGCCGCACCCAGATT
>JBOHTX010000173.1:0-4785 GCA_050733855.1 Vulcanimicrobiaceae bacterium | reverse complement strand
AGCTCGTGCAGACCGGCCTCGCTCCGGAGATTCCCGGCGACGCGCAGATCGCCGCGGGCTTGGCCCGCGTGCGCGGCCTCGAACTCGCGCGCTTTCGCGCGCCGGCCGATCCCTGGTCGGCCGCACGCGAGGAGGGCCGCGCAGCGCTCGAGGTGCAAGCGCTGTGCGCGCAACTCGACGCGCTCGCCGAACCGCTCGTCGTCGAGGGCTCGGGCGGGATCGCGGTGCCGTTGGGCGAGCGCGCGACGCTCGGGGACCTCGCCGCTCGCGCAGGTTGCACCGCCGTGCTCGTCGTCGGCTTGCGCTTGGGCTGCATCAACCACGCCCTCTTGTCGCTCGCCTACCTCGCAGCGCGCCGGGTCCCGCTCTGCGGCGCGGTCCTCTGCGACCGCTTTGGACAAAGCGACGCGCGCTATCCCGAGCAGGTTCGCCGCGCACTCGACGCGCACGTTCCGATCCTCGGCACGATCGCCTTCGAACCCGATGCGTCGCGCTTGGTCGCGGACGCGAGCCCGCTGTTCGCCGCTCTCGGAAAGGACTGAACCAAACCGCATGCATCCCGCCGTCGCGGCCGCGCGCCGCACGCTTCTCGAAGCCGGCCGCCCGCTCGAGCGCGACGCGCTCGCGACGCTTGCAACCGTCGAGCGCGAGGTCGTCCCCGAGGTCCTCGCGCTCGCCGACGCGGTGCGTTCGCACTACGTCGGCGAGTCGATCGCGCTCGAGGTCCTCTTCAACGCGAAGAAAGGCGGCTGCTCGGAGGACTGCAACTTCTGCTCGCAGAGCGCGCGCTTCGCAACCGAGGTGGCAAGGGAGCCGCTCCGCTCGCTCGAGGATTTTCTCGGCGCGGCCCGCGCGGCGCACGCCCGCGGCGCCGGCGAGTTTTGCATCGTGGTCGCCGTCCGCGGACCCTCGCGCGCGCTGCTGGAACGCGTCTGCGCGGCCGTCCGCGCGATCAAGGCCGAACTGCCGCTGGAAGTCGCCGTCTCGCTTGGAATCCTGCGCGACGATCAACTGGCACCGCTCGTTGCAGCCGGGGTCGACAAGGTCAACCATAACCTCGAAAGCTCGCGCCGCTACTTCCCCCAGGTTTGCACGACCCACAGCTACGAGGAACGCTGGGAAACGTGCCGCCGCATCGTCGCTGCGGGGCTCGATCTCTGTTGCGGCGGGATCATCGGGATGGGCGAAACGCTCGACGACAGGCTCGATTTCTTGATGGCACTGCAAGAACTCGGCCCGGTCGAAGTGCCGATCAACTTCCTCGATCCGCGGCCGGGAACGCCCTTCGCCGGCCGCTCGCTCGTCGAGCCGTTCGAGGCGCTGCGCTTCGTCGCGCTCGCGCGGCTCGCACTCCCACGCGCGCTCGTGCGCTTCGCCGGCGGACGCGAGATCACGTTACGGGGCCTGCAAGACCTCGGGATGCGCGCGGGCGCCAGCGGACTGATCCTGGGCGACTACCTGACGACCGCGGGTCGCGGCGACCGCGAAGACTTCGCGATGCTCGAACGCCTGGGATTCGAGGTCGCGTAGCCTGCGGGGCGAATCCGGTAGCCTCGTATGCGCATCCTCCGCTTTACGCTCGCGATCGTGCTGCTCGCTTCGCTGCCCGCTCTCGCGCAGAACACGCCCGGCGATACGGGCGCGGGCCTGCGGCGCGGGATGCAGCAGCTCAACAACTCCGGCCAAGCCGGCACGGTGACGCTGTTCCGCAAGGGCGCCCGCACGCTCGTCGTCGTCGCGCTCTTTTCGGTCCCGCAAGGGCGAATGGAGCCCAGCGCGATCTACCGCGGCCGGGCCTGCGACGCGTTTGAAGAAGCGCCCGCCTACAACCTTGCGCCGCTCGTCAACGGCATCTCGCAGACGCTCGTGCTCGCGCCGGAAGAGCAACTCGCCTCGGGAAACTACCTGGTCGCGGTCCGCGCCGGTTCCCGGCAGAGAGGTTACGTCGCGTGCGGTCACCTTTTCCGTTGAGTCCTTCACGACGGGTCGCACGCGGCTTCGTCGAGGCTATCGGCGATACGCCGCACATCGTCTTGCCGAAACTCTCGGCGGCGCTCGGCCGCACGATTGTCGGCAAGGCCGAGTTTCTCAATCCCGGCGGCTCGGTGAAAGATCGCGCGGGCCGCGCGATCGTCGAGGATGCCGAGGCGAGCGGCCGGCTGCAGAGCGGCGGCACGATCGTCGAAGGAACGGCAGGCAACACCGGAATTGCGCTCGCGCTGATCGCCAATGCGCGCGGGTACCGCTGCATCATCTGCATCCCCGACGACCAGTCGCCCGAGAAGATCGCGCTCCTACGGGTCTACGGCGTCGACGTGCGCGTGATTGGGGCCGTCCCGTTCGCGAATCCTGAGAACTACTACCACGTCGCGCGCCGGATCGCCGAAGCGACGCCCGGAGCAATTTGGGCCGATCAATTCAACAACCTCGCGAACCGGCGCGCGCACGAGACGACGACCGGTCCCGAGATCTGGGAGGCCTTCGGAGCGGAGTTGACGGCCTTCGGCACCTCGGCCGGGACCGGCGGAACCTTCGCCGGGACCGCGCGCTTTCTCAAAGCCCAGCATCCGGCACTGCGCACGGTGCTCATCGACCCCGAAGGTTCGTCACTGTACTGTTATGCGACCGCAGGCACGCTCGAGACGAGCGGCGATTCGAACATCGAGGGGATCGGCATCAAGCGGATCACCGACAACTTCCAGGGTGCACCGGTCGATGCGGCCCTGCGGATCGACGATCGGGCCGCGATCGAGATGGCGCACTGGCTCTTGCGCGAGGAAGGGCTTTTCCTCGGCGGCTCGGCGGCGCTCAACGTGGTCGGCGCGGCGCGCTACGCGCGGACCCTTCCCGCGGGCAGCAGCGTGCTCACGATCCTCTGCGACGGCGGCGAGCGCTATCGCTCGCGCATCTACGACCCGCAGTGGCTTGCCGAAAACGAGTGCGCGCCCCAGACGCGCGATCTCTCGTTCCTGTGAGGCTCGTGCTGCCCAAACTTTGACCGATACCTCCCGTGTAAGCCCAAAGGACACCGATGCCCCTGCGGATCGTCCACTGCGCCGACCTCCATCTCGAGACCGTCTTCGCCGACCGCCGCGGCGGGGCGCGCCGCCGCGCCGCGCTGGCCGACGCCTTGGTGCGAATCGTCGAGCTTGCGCTCGCGCGCCGGGCCGACGTTCTGACGATCGGCGGCGACCTCTACGAAGGCGAGCGGACCGGGCCGCAAACGATCCGCTTCCTCTTCGAACAGTTCGCGCGCTTCGGGCGTCCGATCTACCTCGCGCCCGGAAACCACGATCCGTTCTCGCTCGGCTCGCCGCTCGCACGCGCCGATCTTCCGCCCAACGTGCGGCTCTTCGACGAAGCGGCCTGGCGCGCGTATCCGCTCGCGAGCAACGTAACGCTCTACGGCTTCGGCCACACACCGGCCGAGCCCGGACGCCCGTTCGCAAACGCGCGCTTCGAGCGTGCCGGCCTCAAGCTTGCGCTCGTCCACGGCAGCGATGAAGCGCGCTGCCCGCCGCACAAGCGCGCGACCGCTCCGCTGCTCGCAGAGGAAGTGCGCGCCGCCGGCGCCGAGCTTGCGCTGCTCGGACACTACCACGGCGGGTACGTCGCCGAGCGCGACGGGCGCGCGGTGCTCGCCTACCCCGGCTCGGCCGAACCGATCCGTTTCGGCGAAGGCGACGCGCACGGCGCGCTGCTGGTGACGATCGACGGCGGAGCCCTTTCGCTCGAAGCGATTCCGCTGGCACGCACGCGCGCGCTCGATCTGCGCTGCGATCTCGAGGGCGCGCCGAGCGAGCACGCCGTCCTCGAACGGCTCGAAGCGACCCTCGCGGGCTGCGGACGCGACGACTACGTGCGGGTCGAACTCGTCGGCGCTCCGGAACGCGGGACGCGGCTCGATCTCGAGACGGCGCGCCGCCGCTACGAGGACGCGCTCGGCTCGCTCGAACTCAGTGACGCCACCACCGCGTTCGACGCCGAGCGGATCGCGCACGAGCCGACGGTGCGCGGACACGTCGCGCGCGAGTTGCGCGCGCTCGCCGGCGACCCCGATCCGCGGCAGGCCGCGCGCGGAAGCGCTGCGCTGCGCTTGGCGCTGGCGGCCTTCGACGGGGTCGAGATCGCGCCGTGAGGTTGCTTGCACTGCAGGTCGAAGGCTTTGGCGGGCTGGTCGAACGGCGTTTCGATTTCGATCCGCGCGTCAGCGTGGTGGTCGGGCCCAACGAGGCGGGCAAGTCGACGCTCGCCGCTGCGGTGCTGGCCGCGCTCTACGGATTGCCGCGCGGCGCGAAGGACCGCTACCGTCCGTGGAACGGAAGCCGCTATGCGCTGGCGCTCGCCTACGAACTCGACGACGGACGGCGCTTCGAAGTTTTCCGCGAGTTCGAGCGCGATTCCAAGGGCGTCCGGATCGTCGACGCGCACGGCGGCGACGCCTCGGCCGAAGGGAGCGTCGGGCGCACGGTGATCCCCGGATTCGCGCACCTCGGCTTCGATATCGACGTCTTCACCAACGGCGCCTACGCGATCCAAGGTGCGCTCGGGATCGACGGCTCGCGCGCGCAGAAGGTCGGCGAAGCGCTGGCCCGCGCGCTCGACGGCGGGCCGCGCGAAGACGCGGCGCTCGGCGCACTCGAACGCCTCGATGCAGCCCTCGAGCGGTATGTGGGCCGGCCGCGCGCGACCGTTCGCGCGCCACTGCGCGAGCTACGCTGCGAACTCGACGAAGCGCGCGCCGTCGCGGCCGGCGCACATGCCGAGCGCGACGCGCTCGTCGAG
>JBOHTX010000172.1:0-4793 GCA_050733855.1 Vulcanimicrobiaceae bacterium | reverse complement strand
CGAAAGCAACCAGCATTATAATAATAAAAACCGGCGGGTCGGTGCGATCCGCGAGCGCTTCGTGCACGCGACCCTCACCCGCGCGACGATCGTCGGCGACCGCAACGACCTCCGCTGTCACGATCTGCGCGACGTGCTCTCGCGAACGCAGATCCCGTTCGAATGGCTCGATCCAAGCGAGCCGGCCGACCGCGCCTCGCTCGACCCCGAGATCCTGCGCGCGGGCCGCTTCCCGCTGGTCGTCGTCGACGGACGGCAGACGCTCGTTGCGCCCACGCTGCGCGAACTTGCCGAGGCGCTCGGTCTGCAGACGCGGCCGCGCTCGGCGACCTACGACGTCGCGATCGTCGGCGGCGGCCCGGCGGGTCTCGCGGCCGCGGTGTACGGCGGCTCCGAAGGGCTGCGCACGATCTTGATCGAGCGCGAGGCGCCCGGCGGCCAAGCCGGCACCTCTTCGCGGATCGAGAACTACCTCGGCTTCCCAGGCGGCATCTCCGGCAGCGAGCTGGCGCAGCGCGCGCTGCAACAGGCCCGCCGCTTCGGCGCCGAACTGATGGTCACGCGCTCGGTCGCCGAGCTTCGCCTGCACGAACCGCACCACGAGATCGTGCTCGACGGCGGTGAGTCGCTCGGCGCGCGCGCGATCGTCATCGCGACCGGCGTCTGCTGGCGTGCCCTGGAGACCGAAGGCGCGGCCGCGCTCGTCGGACGCGGCATCTATTACGGTGCGGCGCGAACCGAAGCGCTCGGCACGCGCGGCCGCGATATCTTTCTGATCGGCGGCGGCAACTCGGCCGGACAGGCTGCGATGTTTTTTGCGAACTACGCCCGCAGCGTCACCCTCTTGGTGCGCGGCGAAGCGCTCGAAGCGAGCATGTCGTATTACCTGATCGAGCAGCTTCGTTCCAAAGCGAACATCGCGGTCGAAGTGCGAACGACCGTCGTGCGAGCGCTCGGCGAGGGGCACCTCGAAGCGCTCGTCACCCGCGACGGCGCCGGGAGCGAGCAGCGCCGACCGGCCGACGATCTCTTCGTCTTCATCGGCGCCGATGCGCAGACCGACTGGCTCCCGCGCGAACTCGAGCGCGACCAGCGCGGCTACCTGCGGACCGGGCGCGACCTGACGACCTGGAGCGCGACGCGGGCGCCGTTTGCGCTCGAAACGAGCGTCCCCGGCGTGTTCGCGGCCGGCGACGTGCGCAGCGATTCCGTCAAGCGCGTGGCCTCGGGCGTCGGCGAAGGCAGCATGGTGATCGCCTGGGTCCATCGCTACTTCGAGGCGCTCGCGCACGCGGCGTCCTAGCTCCCGGCCCGAGGCGGCGCTCACGCAACGACGAACGTGGCCGCTATGGTGAACCTCTTCGAGCGTCTCGCCGACACCCGCAATCCGGCTTCGTTTGCCGCAGCATTGCGGCGGCGGCGGCACGCGCTGTTTGCAGGCCTGCTGGCACGCGTCCCGCGACCGCTCGCGATCCTCGACGTCGGCGGAACGGCGGCCTTTTGGCGCTCGGCGCCGCTCGACCTCGAGGGCGTCTCGATCGCCATCCTCAATCTCGCGCACGAAGAGACGGGCGACCCGCGGCTGACGAGCCTCGTCGGCGACGCGCGCGATCTCGGCCGCTTCGGCGACGGCGCGGTCGACGTCGTCTACTCGAACTCGGTGATCGAGCACGTCGGTGCGTTTGCCGACCAGCGCCGGATGGCGGAGGAAATCCGCCGCGTCGGCAAGCGCTATTTCGTACAGACGCCGAACATGGACTTTCCGATCGAGCCGCACTTCCTCTTCCCGGGGTTCCAGTTCATGCCGCTCGAACTGCGCACGTTTTTGCATCGACGCTTTCGCCTGGGCTGGTTCGAGCGCCAACCGGACCTCGTGCAGGCACGCCGTGACGTCGCCGCGATCCGGCTGCTGCGCGAGGACGAATTCCGCTCGTTCTTTCCCGGGGCGACGCTCTACCGCGAGCGGTTCCTCGGGCTCACCAAGAGCTTCATCGCTTACCACGGCTGGCCGTAAGCGGCGCGCGCCCCGAGGAGCGCCGCGCCGTATTCCGAACGCTCGCTTCCGATGCCGCAGTACGTGTACTCGATGTACCGCGTCGGGAAGACGGTCCCGCCGCGGCGCAAGATTCTCGAGAACATCTCGCTGTCGTTCTTCCCCGGCGCGAAGATCGGCGTGCTCGGGCTCAACGGCGCCGGCAAATCGACCCTCCTGAGGATCATGGCCGGGCTCGAAACCGATATCGAAGGCACGGCCGAGCCGATGCCCGGCATCTCGACCGGCTTCCTCGAACAAGAGCCGAAGCTCGACCCGAGCAAAACCGTGCGCGAGACCGTCGAGGAAGGCCTCGGTGAGTTGCTGGCCGCGCGCCGCCGGCTCGAAGAGATCTATGCGGCCTATGGCGAGCCCGAGGCCGATTTCGAAAAGCTCGCCGCGGAGCAAGCCGCGCTCGAAGCGGTCGTCTTCGCGGCCGGCGACGACCTCGATCAACAGCTCGAAATCGCGGCCGATGCGCTGCGCCTACCTCCCTGGGAAGCGACGGTCGCGACCCTCTCGGGCGGCGAGCGGCGACGGGTCGCGCTCTGCCGGTTGTTGCTCTCGAAACCGGACATGCTGCTGCTCGACGAGCCGACCAACCATCTCGATGCCGAGAGCGTCGAGTGGCTCGAACAGTTCCTGGCACGCTTTCCTGGGACCGTGGTGGCCGTGACCCACGACCGCTACTTCCTCGATAACGTAGCCGAATGGATCCTCGAACTCGACCGCGGACGCGGGATCCCGTGGAAGGGTAACTATTCGTCCTGGCTCGAGCAAAAGGAGGCGCGGCTCGCCGCGGAAGAGGCGGCCGAATCGGCCCGCAAACGCGCGCTTGCGCGCGAACTCGCCTGGATTCGCGCCGGCACCAAGGGACGGCAGAGCAAAGCCAAGAGCCGCATCGCGCGCTTCGAGGAGCTGTCGAGTTTCGAATATCAGCGCCGCAACGAGACGCAAGAGATATTCATTCCGGTCGCCGAGCGGCTGGGCGAGCGGGTGATCGAGCTGACCGGCGTGCGCAAAGCGTTCGGCGAGCGGCTCTTGCTCGACGGCCTCTCGGCGACGATCCCGGCCGGCGCGATCGTCGGGATCATCGGCCCCAACGGCGCCGGCAAGACCACGCTCTTCCGCATGATCGCGGGCAGCGACGCGCCCGATGCAGGAACGATTGCCATCGGACCAAGCGCGAAGATCGCGATGGTCGACCAAAGCCGCGAAGCGCTCGATCCCGAAAAGAGCGTCTTCGAAGAGGTCAGCGGCGGCCGCGACCTGCTGCAGATCGGCCGCTTCGAGATGCCCTCGCGCGCCTATCTCGGACGCTTCAATTTCAAAGGCGGCGATCAGCAGAAGCGGGTCGGCTCGCTCTCGGGCGGCGAGCGCGGCCGGCTGCACCTCGCCAAGACGCTGCTCGGCGGCGCCAACGTGCTGCTGCTGGATGAACCCTCGAACGATCTCGACGTCGAGACTCTACGCGCGCTCGAGGATGCGCTCGCCGAGTTCGCGGGGACCGTCCTCGTCATCAGTCACGATCGCTGGTTCCTCGACCGGATCGCGACCCACATCCTGGCCTTCGAGGGCGATTCGCGCGTGGTCTTCTTCGAAGGAAACTATCGCGAGTACGAGACGCACAAGCTTGCGACCCTCGGCGCCGAGGCGGCCCGGCCGCATCGCATCCGCTACCGGCCGCTCACGCTTTCGTAAGAAGCCGCACGAGGGCGTGCGGTTCGTCGCCCCGCTCCTCTCGGCCGCTTACGAACCGCGGCTGCGCCGGACGATCGAGTCGATCGCGATCCGGGCGACCACGTTGGTGACGAGGATCAGCACGATCAGGATGGTGGCGGCGGCGTAGGCGAGCGCGTGCGCTTGCGGAAACGGTTCGTTGATGAACGTCCAGACGACATAGGTCAGGAAGGCGACCGGGGCGTGGGTCGGAGCGAGCGACGGCAAGTAGTTCGACCAGCCGGCGGTGTAGAGCAGCGGCGCCGTTTCGCCGAGAGCGATCCCGATCGCGAGCAGCAGCGCGGTCAGCATGCCGGGCAGCGCGTACGGGAGGGCGACCGTGCGCAGGGCCGTTTCGCTCGTCGCGCCGAGGGCCAGCGCACCTTCGCGCAGTTCGCGCGGGACGTCGGAGAGCGCCAAGTCCGCACCCCGCATCACGTAGGGCAGCATGATGATCGCAAGCGCGATCGCGCCGGCCGCCAGCGAAAACTGCCAGCCCAGACCGATCACGAGCACCACGTAGCCGAAGTAGCCGACCACGATCGAGGGAACGCCCGCCAGCACGTCGTTGATGAAGCGGACCGCGGCCGCCACCCGCGGCTGCGCGTACTCGGCCACGTAGATCGCCGTTCCGAAGCCCAGAAAGACGACCAGCAGCACCCCGCAGGTCGTCAGCAGAAAGGTACCGGCGAGCGCATTCGCGAGCCCGCCTGAGACGCCGTTGGTGACGGTCGTGAACACGCTCGGGCGCAGGGCCGGGATGCCGAGCGCGAACACGTGCAAAAAGATCGCGAGCACGAGCGCAATCGCACCCGAGAGGCTTGCGATGCTGAGGACCCACCAGGTGTTGCGGCGCCACCAGCGCAGGGGCCGGTTCGCGGCGATCCGGGGGCGCGGCGCGGCGGCCGTGGTGGCGAGCGCGCTCACGGTGTCCTGCGCACGCGGTCGCGCGAGCCCATCAGGCCGCGGCCTACGATGTTCACCGCTAGGGTGATGACGAAGAGCGCAAGCGCCAGTTCCGCGAGCGAGCGCTGTGCAATGC
>JBOHTX010000171.1:0-4803 GCA_050733855.1 Vulcanimicrobiaceae bacterium | reverse complement strand
GTCTGGCCGGCGTGCCGAACAGCGGAATTCTGACGCAGCAGGATTGCTGCAAGCATGCGTGGGAAGTGAAGCTCTGGGGCGGATTTCGCGGCAACTACGAAGGCGAGGTTCCGGGGCGCAATGGCGGCTGCGTGGACTGGCCGCACAGGTGGTGCGACAACCTCTCCAACAACGATCGTTTCGTGCTCGAATTCGTTTCGAAGGCCGCCGCCGCCGTGACCCTCAGGCTCGCCAACGACGCGTCGCTGAAACGCCGCACCACGAGCGTCAACGGCCCCGGCAGCAAGGCCTCCGCCAACCTGCGCGCGAGCCGGTCTTCGCCGAGCCACGCGACGAGCGCCGCCCGCTCGCCGAAGTGCAGCGCCAGCGGCTTGTCGCGCGGACGGCCCTTGAGCGCGAAGATCCGCGCGACGGCGGTCTCGTTTTCAGGATCGCACCCGATTCCGTAGACGGTATCGGTCGGAAAGATCGCGACCCCGCCGGCCCGCACGACGCTCGCGAACTCGAGGGCGAGCGCATCCTCGTCGAGGGCCGCTGCGGCGAGGACCCGCATCAGACGCGGACGTGCAGGCCCGTCCCGATCGCGACGCACGAGAGCGGATCCTCGGCGACGACGACGGGGATCCCCGTGACCTCGGCGAGCAGCGTATCGAACCCGCGCAAGAGCGCCCCGCCGCCCGTGAGGATGATGCCGCGGTCGATGATGTCGGCGGCGAGCTCGGGCGGAGTCTTTTCAAGGACGGCCTTGACCGCCTCGACGATCGATTGCAACGGCTCCGAAAGCGACTCGCGGACCTCCTCGCTCGTGATGCGCACGGTCTTGGGCAGACCATTGATCAAATCGCGGCCGCGGATCTCCATCACCATCTCGGGCTCGAGTCGCGACGCCGAACCGATCCGGATCTTGATATCCTCGGCCGTCCGCTCGCCGATCATCAAGTTGTAGACCCGCCGCACGTGGCGGATCAGCGCTTCGTCCATCTTGTTGCCGGCGACGCGCAGCGACTGCGAGACGACGATCCCGCCGAGGGCGATCACCGCGACGTCGGTCGTGCCGCCGCCGATATCGACGACCATGTTCCCGGTCGGTCCGTCGATCGGAAGCCCCGCGCCGATCGCCGCGGCCATCGGCTCCTCGATGATATCGACGGTCCTGGCGCCCGCGAGCTTGGCGGCATCGCGGACCGCCCGCTCCTCGACGCTCGTGATCTCGGCCGGCACGCAGATGACGACCGAGGGCTTGGGCCGGAAGAGCGCGTCGAAGAACGAGCGCGAGTTCGTCACCTTTTTGATGAAGTAGTTGAGCATCGCCTCGGTGACTTCGAAATCGGCGATCACCCCGTCGCGCAGCGGCCGGATCGCCTGGATGTTGCTCGGGGTGCGGCCGAGCATCTGGCGGGCTTCCTCTCCGACCGCGAGCGTCTTATTGGTCCGGACGTCTTTGGCGACGACGGACGGCTCGCGCAAGACGATCCCTTTGCCCTTGACGTAGACGAGCACGTTGGCCGTGCCGAGGTCGATGCCGATATCGATAGCGGTCTCTCCCGAGGGGTGATGCCGCACGAAGCCGTCCCGGCGGCCCCCGAAGGTTCGGGCTTGGCCGCTGGAATCCTCAGGCGAGCTTGGGGTAGGTGGTGGTTTCGAAGATACCGACCGGTTCGAGGTAGGGCGCGATCCCGCTCGAGCGCTGGACCTGAGCGCCGAGCGCCGAGAGCATCTCTTCGAGGCGCTCGTAGCCGCGGTCGATGAATTCGAGGCCGATGATCTCGGTCTCGCCCTGGGCCCCGAGCCCCGCGACCACCAGCGCCGCGCCCGCGCGGATATCGGGCGCTTCGACCGGCGCGCCCGAGAGCGCGGCCCCACGCACCAGCGCCGTGTTGTTCTCGATCGCGACCCGCACGTCGGCACCCATGCGCACCAACTCGTTGACGTACGAGAAGCGCGCGTTGAAGATCGTCTCCTCGACGACGCTCGTTCCCGGCGCGGTCGTAAGGAAACTGAGCATCGGCGGCTGCAGATCGGTCGGAAAGCCGGGATAGGGCGCGGTCAGCACGTCGGTCCCGCCGGCGATCGCGCCGGCGTCGATCCGAATCCAATCGGAACCTTGCTCGAGACGCGCGCCGCACTCGCCCAGCTTTTCGCAAAGCGCCCCGAGATGTTCCGGGGCGCAGCGTTCGACGGTCACTTCACCGCGGGTGGCGGCGCCGGCCAGCAGCAGCGTTCCGGCGACGATCCGATCGGGGATCACCTCGTATTCCCCGCCGTGCAGCGCTTCCACGCCCTCGACGTTCAGCGTGTCGCCGCCGATGCCGGCAATCTTCCCACCGACGGCCACGAGAAAATTCGCGAGATCGGCGACTTCCGGCTCCATCGCGACGTTGCGCAAGGTCGTGGTTCCCTCGGCGAGGACCGCGGCCAAGAGGGCATTTTTGGTCGCGCCGACGCTCGGCTGGCGAAAGTCGATCTCGGCGCCGACCAGACGCGGGCCGCGCGATTGGACGATCAGCTCGCCATGGCTGCTGCTTACCTCGGCGCCGAGCGCGCGAAATGCCGCCTCGTGCATATCGGTCGCGCGCGTGCCCAGGATGCAGCCGCCCGGGCGCGGGACCTCGGCGCGGCCGAAGCGCGCGAGCAGCGGCCCGACCAGGTCGAACGACGCGGCCAGCTTGCGCACGAGCAAATAGGGCACGCTTTGCGAGACGACCGGCCGCGCATCGATCGTGAGCGACGCCGGACCGTCCCAGCGCAGGCGCGCACCGAGCGCTTCGAGCAGTTGCCACATCACCGAGACGTCGGTGATGCGCGGCACGCGATGGATCGTGACCGGTTCTTGCGCGAGCAGCGAGGCGGCCATAATCGGCAGGGCCGCGTTCTTCGAACCATGGGTCGCGACCGAGCCCGAAAGCCGGATCCCGCCGCGCACCCGCAAGCTCGTCTGGAGCCGGTCGAGGACGTTCACGCCGGCGGATTCCGCGTTGCCGCCGCCACAGCGCAACTGGTTTTCGGCGTCATTCGTGCGCGCTCTTGGCGATCTCGATGAGACCGCGCAGCGCGCGATTCACTGCGTCGGCGTTCGGAAAGACGCGGCGGACGTCAGGCTCGAGTCGCACGTACCCAAGCGCCGCTTGCACCGCGTGATAATGCTTGCCACGCACGACGTCGGGGCCGGTAAAATCTTGTTCAGGGATGTCGCTCAGATCGATCTGATCGTCGCTGGTCGCGGGTGGTTCCGGAAATTCGATGTGCGCAGCCCGCAAAAATGCTTCCTCAGCGCTCATCGCGATATGCGCGCCGTTCTCGGGTGGTCGCTTCTCGCGCGGAGATGATGCGGATAGCCGCCTCGGGTTCCTCTTCATTGGTTCTTGCTTCGACGTAGGAGTAGACGACCACTAGGAGCCGCCCGCGCCCGAGACCGGTCATTATCCAGCGGTCGTCGTGCTCGGGGTCGGGGCGTACGACCGCGAGCTGATCGTGGAAAACCTCGACCGCGAGCTCGAAGGGGACGCGGTGCTTAGCGAGGTTTCTGCGCGCCTTGCCGGCATCCCAGGCGAAGGTGAGCCGCATGCGGCCGAGCTGCCTCCCTCATCGCCCTGAGCCCGCTCGGTTGGACAAGGTGGCCCGGGCCGCCAGAACGTTGCTCGACACCGGCCCAGACCCTTCGGCTGAAGGCTCTTTGACCCGGCCCAGGTGATGGGTCGGGGCGCAGGGCGAAGCGCCTTCGGACAAGGCGAACGGTGCTGCAGACGCGCAGTCGTTTCCCCGATATGCAGCGCCTCAGGTTGCTTCGCGCGCCGGCCGATGCGCTCGGGCGGCTGCCGCTCGTCGGCGCGGCGGCCTCGCTCGCCTACCGGCGCCGCTTCATGCGGGCGCGCGGCAAGCTCCGCTTGTTCTACGGCATCTATCCCGATTTCGCAAGCGCGGCCCGCGCGATTCCGCCGGGTCGCGACGAGGGTTACGACAACGCTGCGTCGTCGACGCGGGTGATCGACGAGTGGCTCGGGGTCTATCCCAACGACTACCCGGTGATGTTCTGGCTCGCGCGCCTCTTGCGGGAAGGGAGCCACGTCCTCGATTGGGGCGGAAACGTCGGGCTCAAGTACTTCGCCTTCGCGCGGTACCTCCGCTACCCCGCGGGCCTGCGCTGGGACGTCACCGAGGTCCCCGCGATCGTCGCGCTCGGCCGCGAGATCGCCGAACGCGAAGGCGCGACGGCCCTCCGTTTCACAACCGAACTCGACGCGCTCGGGGAAGCCGACATCCTGCTCGCGGCCGGAGTTCTGCACTTCATCGCCGATCCGTTCGCGCGGCTGGCGGCCGCACCGCGCCTTCCGCCGCACCTCGTACTCAACAAAGTCCCCGTCCAAGACCAGCCCGACGCCTTCACGCTCCACAACATGGGGACCGCGCTCATGCCCTACCACTTGTTCAATCGCGGTGACTTCGTGGCGAGCATCGAACGGCTCGGCTATCGTCTGGTCGACGAGTGGCGCTCGCCGGACGTCGCCTGCGAGGTCCCGTTCCACCCCGCGTACGCGGTCCCGGCCTACAGCGGCTTCTACTTCACGAAGGATGCCCCTCGATGTTGAGATCGCTCGTGCAGTTGTGCCGCACGTTGATGCAGCGGTAGCGCACCCCCGGATAGAGCTTCGGGGAACAGGCCGAAAAAGTTGAGCGAGAGCGGCTGGTTCACCAGCACCCGCCTCTAAACCGAACACCTTGGAGCCCGGGCATTGGACGTTATCGCGGTAGCGCAAAGGCGAACACGGTGTCCCCCCCGGCCCTGGGACTGTGCCCGTACAGATC